>JALVRI010000536.1 GCA_027031325.1 Desulfobacteraceae bacterium | reverse complement strand
AAAGCCGAGGGAGAGCAGCGGGTACTTTCTACTCACAGCAAATCCATCATACTGCGTTGTTCTTGGCTGTTTGGCAAGTATGGCAGCAATTTTGTAAAGACGATGATCTCACTGGGTCGTCAAAAGGAGAGCCTGTCAGTGGTTGACGACCAGGTGGGATGCCCGACTTATGCCGGTGACCTTGCCGGGGCCATTTTGAAGGTGGCCGGGACGATTATCGATCCCGGATTCAGGAAATGGGGGGTCTATCATTATTGTAACGCCGGCAGCACGACTTGGTACGGGATGGCCAGCAAGATTTTCGAGATTGCCCGGGGCAAATGCTGCTTGCGTATCAAGCAGCTGAAGCCGATTTCCAGCGACCAATATCCCCCATCGGTAATACGCCCTTCGTACTCGGCCCTGGATTGTTCGGCAACGAAAGAGGTCTTTGGAATAATCCCCAGGCCGTGGCAGGAGGCCCTGGAGGAAGTTGTCGAATGGTTATGTGATACCGCCGCGGATGATTCAGCAGGGGCGAAGGATTGCTGGCAGGCTGGAGAATCGGGGAAGAAATGAAATTTAGCTGTGTTTTTGGGGTCTTGGAAGCAATAAATTGAGGGTTTGGTATTGATGCAACAAGGTGAAGTGGCTTCGATAGTGATGGCCGCCGGCCGTGGAAGCCGGATGAAAGGTTACCGGGGCAATAAAACCTTACTGCCGCTCAAACCGGGGCGAAGCATTTATGAGGGCAGCCGTCCCATTTTGACGTACATTCTCGGCAATCTGCCCAGGGGGCCGAAGGCTGTCGTGGTAAACCATTGCAAAACCGATGTAATTGCCGCAACTTCCCATCTTGGGGTGACAATTTGTTTGCAGCCCCGGCTCAACGGAACCGGTGGGGCAATTCTGGCTGCCGAGAATTTCATCGCCGACCAGAAATGTGAAAGCGTGATTATCACCATGGGGGATGTACCCTTTGTCAAACCGGATACTTACCTTGAAATGGTGGAGCTGCTGCGCCGTTACGATATGGTCGTGCTCGGATTTCGCCCACGGGACAAAAAGCAATACGGTGTGCTGGAGATCGAAGCCGACAGGGTGGTCAAGATTACCGAATGGAAAGATTGGAAAAATTATCCGCTTGAAAAGCAACGGGGACTCACAGTCTGTAATTCCGGTATCTACGCCTTGGGCCGCAGGGTACTTTTGAGTTATCTGCCGGTTATGGCAGGACGTCCTCAAAGGGTCTACAAGGAGATCGAAGGTCGAATCCAGCCCATAGAAGAGTTTTTCCTCACCGATCTTGTCGAGTACATGAGCGAAGATGACCGTAAGGTTGGTTTCCTGGTTGTCGAAGATGAACTTGAAACGATGGGGGTGGATGACCGGGAAGCCTTGCAACTTGCGCAGGCGGTCTACCAGCGTTTATGAATGCAAGGCAACTGTTTGGGAAAAAGTGCTCAATGGCTGGACCGACAGACCGGAAGGCGGCGGGATGGAAAAAAGTTGCCCTGGCAACGGCTTGTCTTTTTGTGGTTTTGTGTCTTGGGCGTCTGCCCCTGGTAGTGGATGATCGTGATCAGGTCCAACGCCTGGATGCGGTTGTAGTCCTGGCCGGCAAAGGAGAGCAGGACGCTGCCCGAATGATAAGTGGCGTCAGGCTTTTTTTGAATTACGATGCCCGTTACCTGATCCTTCCGTTGCGCCACCGCTTCCTCAACTGGGACTGGTTTGTAAGGCGTTATGGCCTGCCTGGTCCGGTCAGGGAAACCTCGGTTGTCATCGGTACTCTGGATGGCGAAATCCAGGATTACATTGAATGTTGCGGAGGCACGTACGCTGAAGCGGTCAAGACCTACCAATTGGTTTCGCGGCTCGGGATCAACTGTTTTGCGGTGGTCAGTTCGAGTTACCATCTCCTCAGGGCCAGGATGGCATTTCAGCGGGTGTTCCCTGATGCGGATTACAGGATCTACTATGTGCCGGGGGGCAATTCCAACCCCAGGCTCGATTTGTTGTGGTGGACCTCAGGCGCGAATCTGCGGGCTGTTTTTGAAGAGTACAAGAAGTTGCTGGGAGGCTATTTCATTTACAAAGCATATCGCCCCTGAATTCACAGAGTCAAAATAATGACGTCCCCATGGATCGGAAAACACTGTTTTGTTTTATAACCACAAGATATATTAAGAAATATAACTAATAGGGCAATATGGCACACACCTTGCTGTAGCAGTTTGAGAAAATTGAATTTCCAAAACGGCTGGAAACTATCGACTCAAAGCAAGGTGGCAAGATGAAAAAAGAAAAGATTATTACGGCTGATCGGAAGCCTTCAGTGGAAGAGGAACCGGATATTCTGGAAAGATTGTTGAAAGAGTATGCTACCGACGAAATGGGTCTGCTGGATCTTGTCTTTATTGACCAAATCCTTACCCAGAAAACAGATGAAAAAATACCTTCTTCAAATAGCTGAACGGTATGCAAGCCGGCCCCTTGTTCCGCCCGACGGGGAAAAGGCTATTGCATGACCATACCTGCCGGCCAAGTTGAGTTTTCCTGCCACACCATGGCATGCCCGCAAATAGAAGCCAAAGCCTTCCGGACGGCATATTCGGAGCGCTTTAACAGGCCTGTTGAAAAAAACTATTACGCTTGGCCATAGCGCGTTAAGATCCTGCTCAAAATGCTCATTTATTACCACTAAACTGCGCTTTTGGGTCGGATTTGGCTTGTCTGACCGGCGCTCACGACGTTTTTCAACAGCCTGTCAATATTCACGGCCTGCAAAAGACGAAACTGACCTGATACAGGCCTACCTTTCCCTCTGCTGGATTGTCTATGGGTTGCCCAATTGTGGTTGGTAACCTTCAGGGAAACCTACTCGATGATTTCCAAGACGGTTCTTTTTTTTACCTTTGAAGAAACCGCACTCAAGATGGTACGCATGGCTTGGGCTGTTCGTCCCTGCTTGCCGATTACTTTACCCAGGTCTTCCTTGGCCACTTTAAGTTCCAGTACCGTTGTTTGGTTGCCTTCGACTTCAGAAACGCTGACTTCGTCAGGATTGTCGACCAACGACCGCGCAATGTAGGTGATCAGCTCCTTCATACCTTCATCTCCTTTGGCATCCTAAGGGTGTTCAGCCATGGGCCAATCGTGGGTGTGGGTGCGGCATTCGT
>JALVRI010000535.1 GCA_027031325.1 Desulfobacteraceae bacterium | reverse complement strand
TCTTTTCTCCAGGCGGTCAGGCTTCGCCAGGCTCCCGAGGTGACAGGTCAGATGGGCCGGGATGCCCTCAAGATCGCCCTGTCCATCATGGACCAAATCCGGATTGAAACCTCGCGCCGGGGGATCCAATGATCCAAGCTGCTTCGCATGCCGGGGGTTCGATAATGATGATTGCCGGAGAAGCCTCGGGTGATCTGCACGGAGCCCAGGTGGTCAAGGCCTTGCGCGCTGAGGCTCCAAATATTGAGATCTTCGGTATCGGCGGCCGCAAAATGGAGGCTGCAGGAGCCAAAATCCTGATTCAGGCCGAAACCCTGGCGGTGGTGGGTATCACAGAAGCCCTGGCAAATGCTTCACTCCTGTTGAAAGCCCTGCGAAAGGTGCGTCAATGGATCAAGCAGCGCCGTCCCGATTTGCTCTTGTTGATCGACTTTCCGGATTTCAACCTCAAAAGTGCATCTTTCGCCAAGAAGATGGGCATACCCGTGCTGTACTACATCAGCCCCCAGATCTGGGCCTGGCGGTCCGGCAGGGTTCGCAAGATCAAACGGCTCGTTGACAAGATAGCCGTCATCCTGCCTTTCGAAGAAAAATTTTTTCGTGACCACGGAGTTCCGGCGACTTTCGTGGGCCATCCCTTGCTGGATCAGATGCCCCCACCTAAAGGTCCCGCCCCCCTCCCGGTTGTCAATCGGCCTATTATCGGTCTACTGCCAGGTTCGCGCCGGGCGGAAGTAACCAGACTGTTGCCTCCCATGCTGGAAGCCGCCGTAAAAGTAACGGGCCGGCTGCCCGGTAGCCGTTTCTTGATGTCCCATGCCCCGTCTGTGCCGGACAGCGCCACGAATGCGATTCTAGCGGACTGTCACAAGCAGCTGGACCTTGAAATAATCAGGGGACCGGTAAGCCAAGTCTTCAACCGCTGCCACCTTGTCGTGGCCGCCTCTGGGACGGTAACCCTGGAGGCTGCCATCAATCAGGTCCCCCTGATCATTGTCTACAAGGTGTCGCCCGTCAGCTACCGGCTCGGGCGGCTCTTGATCAATGTCGACAAGATCGGCCTGGTAAACCTGATAGCCGGCCGGACCATCGCCCCTGAACTTATCCAGGAACAAGTCAATGGGGCCAACCTGGCTGAACATATAATCGCAATGATTGAAAATCCCGAGCGTCTGGAAAAAGCTCGCCGGCAGTTGGCCGAGGTCAAGGCGGCGCTTGGAAAACCCGGTGCGGCCCGCAGAGTAGCCCGGATGGCGGTCGAATTGTTGGAGCAAAAAAATGCTGCTTAAGAAGGAAGGTAAGGCAACGGGCCTTAAATGGAGAGCCATAGGAATCTTGGGCAAACTTTTTCTGGACGGTTTGTTCGTTTTTTCGCCTTCGAAAACAATCGGCCTTGAGAAAGCGGCCCCCCTTCTCAAAAGCCGCCGGTGTATAATAGCTTTCTGGCACTCCCGGATCCTATACGTCGCCTACCGCCACAAGGGCATCAAGGCCGCCGTAATGATAAGTGATTCGGCCGACGGTGAAATCATAGCCCAGATTGTCCAACGACAAGGCCATAAGGCGATAAGAGGGTCAACCGGCAAGGGAGGGTTGCGGGCCTTGTCACGCCTGATAGCTGCCGTCAATCAAGGGCACATCGGCGTTGTGGTGCCGGACGGCCCCCAGGGTCCCCGTTACAAGGTCCAGCCGGGTGTGATCATGCTGGCAGCCAAGACAGGCGCGCCGATCGTGCCCGTAACCTACAGCGCCAAGTACCGCAAGGTATTTTCCAGCTGGGACAGGTTCATCCTCCCCTTTCCCGCCTCCCCTTGTATCCTGGCTTACGGGTGTCCAATCCGGGTTGCCGGAGATGCAGATGGAAATGCACTTGAAAACAGCCGCCGGGAGCTGGAAAAGGAGCTAAACAGGATAACTGCCATGGCAGATGGCTATTTCAGACATGAAACTGACTGAAAATATACGCTTGACCGAACGTCACCGGCGCCTGCTGGCCCTGGTCATGGCCCAAAAAGGCCGCCTCCTTACCTCGATGGCCTGCATGGCCCTGATGGCCGGCACGACCTCGGCCTCAGCCTGGCTGGTCAAGCCGGTGATCGACGACATCTTCTTCAACCGCGATACCATGATGCTCAAGCTTTTGCCCCTGGCCATAGTCGGGATATACGTCCTGCGGGGGTTGGCAATGTACGGCCAGGAATTCCTGATGGAATACGTGGGCAACCATATTATTCGCCAGCTCAGGGATCAGATATACTACCGCATCATGGAACTGCCGATAGCCTACGTCCAGGAAGAAAAGACCGGCGCCCTCATGTCCAGGATCACCTATGACGTCAACCTGGTAAAGATCATGGTTTCCAGCGCGGTGGCGGCGGCGGTCCGGGACACCCTGACCATCATCGGCTTGACCTGCGTTATCTTCTACATGGATTGGCGGATGGCCATCATGGCTTTCTTCGTCCTTCCCTTCGCCTTTATCCCCCTGGTGCGTTTCGGCCGGCGGGTACGCAAGACCAGTACCGGCGTCCAGGAGGCCATGGCCGAACTGAGCGTTTTGATGCACGAAACTTTCGTCGGCAGCAAGATAGTCAAAGCTTTCGGCATGGAAGAATATGAGAAAAAACGGTTCAGTCAAAAAACAGCCGACATCTTCGGCCGCGAAGTCAAAACCGCACGGGCCAAATCCCTTTCATCGCCGGTGATGGAATTTCTAGGAGGACTGGCAGTCGCTTTTGTAATCTGGTACGGCGGCTTCAACGTGATCCGGGGTTACTCCTCGCCCGGGACTTTCTTTGCTTTCCTTACGGCCGTCATCATGCTCTACGACCCGGTCAAGAAGCTTACCAAGATAAACAACGCCGTCCAGGAAGGTATGGCCGCGGCCCACCGGGTATTCGATATAATCGAGACCGAGTCGAATATCCGCGAAGCCGCCGATCCGGTAACAATGGATACGAAGCCACACAGGGTCCGTTTCGACAACGTATATTTCGGCTACAATGATGAAGAAACGGTCCTGAGGGGAATAAACCTCGATGTTCCCAGCGGCAAGATCCTTGCGATCGTAGGTGTCAGCGGGGGAGGAAAAACTTCCATGGTCAACCTGATCCCGCGTTTTTACGATGTCAGCCGGGGGGCGATTCTCATAGACGGTGTAGACATTCGCAAAATTGGAA
>JALVRI010000534.1 GCA_027031325.1 Desulfobacteraceae bacterium | reverse complement strand
ATCCCGGCCGTTTCGGCGTGCTCGGGATTGACCTTGACATGGTCGAGAAGGCGACAAGCGCCCTGGGCTGGTGGCTGCGGTTCAAGATCGACAAGGGGTTTAAGTGCCCCGGCCGGGATAAAACCGCCGCGGCCGGCCCCTTCCTGTTTCAGAAAATCGATGGCTTGGCAGGCCACCTGGTGATCTGAGACCACGATGTACTGGAGGGCATCGCCCAGGACTGCTTCTACGGCGGTTTCGAAACCGGCCTCGGGCTCGAGTCCCTCGGCCAGCAGGCCGACGATGCCTTTCAGAGGCCCTTGTCCTTTCCGGCCGGCTTGCATGACTGCTTTGACACCGTCTTTGTACCACTCGTAGTTGGCCGCCATTTTGGAAAGGGCGGCCAGTTCTGATTTGAGCTTGTTGCGTTCAAGATCGAGGGCCTGTACCTGCTTTACCTGTTGCCCGAGCAAGGCGGCCTGCTCGTTGAGCCGTTGCTCCAGACTGCCGATGGAGTTTTGAACCACCTGCAGCTCTTCTTTGACCTTGCGCCACTGTTCCAGTGTCCGGGTTTTGGCAGCCTGGGCATGTTCGAGCTTTTGCCTGGCCAGCATGACTTCTTCGTCTATCTTCTTCAGCCTTCGTAAAAGAGAGTCCTTGTTGTTGGCGGCGGTCTGGTAAATGTTTTTGTACCGTGCTTCTTCAGCTGCCAGGCTGATCATCTGGTTCTTGTAATCATCCAGCTCCTGGTTGAGGCGGGCCAACTTTTCCTGAAGCCGGCCATGCCGTTGGCGGCGGCCGTCGATTTCGTTCCTGACGGTCGTAATTTGACGTTCCAGTTGAGCGTTTTGCTCCCTGACCTGGGCCACTTCAGTGACAATGGCGGCAGCCTTGCCCTCCAGTTCGCCGGCAGTCGATTCCATCTCTTTTATTTCAGTGCCCAGTCTTTCGATTTCGTTTTTCAGGTGGCGCAGCTCACCTTCACTTCTGTCTATTTGGCGCTGGATTTCAAATTTCCGGGCACTGTGGCGTGAGATTTCTTCACCCTTGCGGGTTTGTTCCAATTTGATGGCTTCAACCGCGGCATCTATTTTCTTGAGCTGGGCCACCTGGCTCAAATCGGTGTCCCTGAGCTGTTTGAGGGTACTTTCGTCCTGCTCGATCTGGCGGCTGTAGTCATCGAAGTAGTGCAGCAGGAGGCAGGTATCGATATCACGGATCCGTCTCTGGTACATCCGGTATCTTTCGGCCCGCTTGGCCTGACGTTTGAGTCCGGCCATCTGGCGGTTCAGCTCGACGATGATGTCGTTGATCCGCAGCAGATTCTGATTGGTGGCCTTTACCTTGCGCAAGGCCTCGTTCTTGCGAAGCTTGTAACGGGTGACTCCTGCGGCCTCCTCGATGAAAACGCGCCTTTCCTCCGGCCCGGCCTCGGTTATGGCACCGATACTGCCCTGCTGAATTACGGCGTAGGTCCGCGGTCCCATGCCGCTGCCGATGAACAGGTTGTGAATGTCCTTCAGGCGGCAGGGCTGTTTGTTGATCATGTAGACACTTTCGCCGGAACGATACAAGCGTCGGGTTACGTTTATTTCGCTGAAATCCCTGAACTCTTCCGGGGCACTGCCGTTGTCGTTGAGCAGGGTCAGGCTGACTTCAGCCATGTTGAGGGGCGGTTTGCCGGATGCTCCTGCAAAGATAACATCCTCCATGCTCTTGCCCCTTAACTGCTTGACGCTCTGTTCACCCATTACCCAGCGGACCGCGTCTATGATGTTACTTTTTCCGCAGCCGTTGGGGCCCACCACGGCTGAAATGCCTTGTGGGAACTGGATGCTGGCCTTTTCGGGAAAGGATTTGAAGCCTAATATTTCCAGTTTTTTGATTTTCATAGAAAAAACAGCCCCCGAGGCAAACAGTGGCTCTGAAACTTCAATCGATTACTAATATCAAGTAAAATGGTGGCCTGTAAAGAGGAAAAAGCACAAGTTAGAGTGTTTATTGAGCCATGTTACAACAATATGTAGTGGATTTAAAGAAAAAAAAGACGGCTTGCCCAGGGGCCGCCGTCCTGATGATCCAATTGTCCGTTTTCAGAGTATCTGGCTCAAAAACAGCTTGGTCCGGTCGTGGGTGGGGTTGGTAAAGAAATGTTCGGGGGTGCCTACTTCGACAATCCGACCGGCGTCCATGAAAATCACCCTGTCGGCCACCTCGCGCGCAAAACCCATTTCGTGGGTGACCACCACCATGGTCATACCCTCCTTGGCCAGGTTCTTCATGACATCCAGCACCTCGCCAATCATTTCAGGATCCAGGGCAGAGGTGGGCTCATCGAAAAGCATCACCTTGGGATCCATCGCCAGGGCCCGGGCGATGGCGACCCGCTGCTGCTGACCGCCCGACAGTTGGTCAGGAAACACACCGGCCTTGTCGTCGATACCGACTTTTTTGAGCAGGGCCATGGCCTTGACGGTGGCCTCTTCTTTTTTGCGCTTGCGAACCACCATTTGGGCCAGGGTGATGTTGTCCAGAACCGTTTTGTGGGGAAAGAGGTTGAAGGACTGAAACACCATCCCCACTTCGGCTCTTATCTTGTTGATATTGGTCTTGGGGTCTAGAATATCGATGCCGTCGATGAGGATATGGCCCTTGTTGGCGGTTTCAAGGTGGTTCAGGCATCTGAGAAGGGTGCTTTTGCCGGATCCCGAGGGGCCGATTACCACAACCACCTCGCCGGCGGCAACCTCGAGCGAAACATCCACCAGTGCCTCTACCTTGTGGGGCACATAAAAGGTTTTGTAAACATTACGTACTTCAATCACTGTGTAGCCATCCTTTTTTCAAGGTATTGTACGAACATGGAAAGCGTGAAAGTAAGCACTAGATAAAGCAGGGCGCATGTAAACCAGAATTCGTAAGGTTGGAGGCTGGCCGTGATACCTTCGCGGGTAGCCTTGGTCAGCTCCCGGACGGCAATGATGCCCAGCAGGGATGAATCCTTGATCAAGCTGATGAATTGTCCGGCCAGAGGCGGCAGGATCCGCCGCATGGCCTGGGGCAGGATAATATATCTCAAGGCCTGAAATCCTGTCATTCCGAGGGAACGGGCGGCTTCGATCTGGCCCCGGTGGATGGACTGGATACCGGCCCTTACTATCTCTGTTACGTAGGCCCCGGTAAAGCATGCCAAGGCGGCTATGCCGTACCAGACGGC
>JALVRI010000533.1 GCA_027031325.1 Desulfobacteraceae bacterium | reverse complement strand
GTTATTTGGGATGATTAATAAGCCAAGGAGCATGGGGCAATGCAACCACGCAACCCCCTGGTAACAGTAGATCTTATAATCGAGGTGGGGTCCGGCATAGTCCTTGTCGAGCGCAAGAATCCTCCCACCGGCTGGGCTCTTGTCGGTGGTTTTGTGGACTACGGTGAATCCCTGGAGGCGGCAGCCGTCCGCGAAGCCAAGGAGGAGACCGGCCTCGATGTAACCCTGGTTGAACAATTCCACACCTATTCAGATCCAGGCAGGGACCCCCGCCACCACACGGTCACAACGGTTTTCATTGCAACAGCCTCAGGCATCCCCGTCGGATCAGACGACGCCGCCGCAGCGGCCGTATTTCCACCCGCCAACCTCCCCCAGCCCCTGGCCTTCGATCACGGCAGCATCATGTCCGATTATCTTCAATACAAAGCCGGCCGACCTCTAAAGGTAATTTTCAGCAAACACCTGGCCCCCGGAGGCGGCCATGGCGGATTTTGATCAAAGCCGATTCTACCGGCCGTTCGCAGACCTGGACAAGCGGCTCAGGTCCAAAAAAATCGAACTTGGGCGGGAAAAACGCTCACCAGGCAGACCGCCGAACACACCCCTGTCCGCCGGCTTTCAAAGTCAATCTCCAGGGCTGCGCTCCTGCAGGCAGAAAGAACCTGATACGTCAGGTTACTTGAATACAGGCAAGGAGATTGATGATGCCAAGTTGTTCATGGACGCCATGGCCGACGTCACGCCCTTGAAACATGACAAGCACCATCGCCCCTGCCCACCTGCCCGAACCAGGGGCGCTTGTAAAAGCTCCACTGCCTGGCAAAAGACGGAAGTCGAAAAATTGCGCTTATTGGTAGAAAAGGGGGTCGGCTTCCGGGTGAACCTCACACCCGAGTACCTTGAAGCCACAGCCCCTGACGTACCCAAGCACTGGGCCGCCTACCTTCACGAGGGCAAATTCTCCATCCAGGACTGGATCGACCTGCACGGCTGTACTGCCGCCGAGGCCCGTTCCAGGCTGGACCGGTTTATCCGCCGGGCCATAATCAACGGCAAGCGCAACGTGTTGATAATTCATGGCCGCGGCCTGAAGTCAAAAGATCAACCCGTTATCAAATCAATGATATTTCAATATCTTACAAGAGGTCACTGGCGCAAATGGGTAATTGCGATCGCAAGCGCCAGGCTGTGTGATGGAGGTGCCGGGGCATCCTATGTTCTTTTACGAAAGGCGCCCTTAAGCAAAAAGGAATTAAAATCAAAAAACCTGCGTTGCCCGGGTTGTATCGCCAAAAATATTTAACCGGGAATATGCACTTCAAAGGCCTGAAAAGTAATTTCATTTAATTATTGCATAAGCTTGCATGTATTTGTTCCCGGCCCAGCTTGTACCGGCAAGGTGAAGTTCAAGCGCTGAAAAGTCCTGGCAGGCTGTTGAAGCCGCAAGGGGCTTGCGATTTTACCGAATCTGCTTTGTTGTCGGGCAGTTGAAGTACCAAAGCATGTCCGCCTGCCCTCGGCCTCGCATCTTCGCCAAACCCGCAAGCTGCAAAATCCGGGTTCAATTTTAATTTTTTACTTGACATAAGCATTCTGAGGCCGTAGTTTCGGCAAACTTTTTTTCGAGCAAGGAGTAACACCGATCCCCTTGGGCCGTGGCTACCCAGTGTGGGATTTTTTATTGGCAAGGACCAAAAACACGGCCGCCGGCCCGGACAGATTCCGGCAGCAGCAATTCAACGAATGCGGCCTCATAGAACAAGGAAACACCAGAGCATGCAAAGCGACATCAGCCTCATAAGAAACATCGGCATAAGCGCCCACATCGATTCGGGCAAGACGACCCTTACCGAACGGATTCTCTATTACACCAACAGAATTCACGCCATCCACGATGTAAAGGGTAAAGACGGGGTCGGGGCCACCATGGACTCCATGGAGCTTGAAAAGGAAAGGGGTATCACGATTGCATCGGCCGCTACCTTTTGCCAGTGGAAGGGCCATGAGATCAACATCATCGACACTCCGGGTCACGTCGATTTCACCATCGAGGTGGAAAGGGCTCTGCGGGTTCTTGACGGTGCCATCCTGGTGTTGTGTGCGGTGGGAGGAGTACAATCACAGTCAATCACCGTAGACCAGCAGATGAAGCGCTACAATGTCCCCTGTATAGCATTCGTAAATAAGTGTGATCGCAGTGGAGCCAACCCCGACCGGGTCATTGCCCAGTTGGCCGAAAAGCTCGGCCACACACCTGTAGCCATGCAACTTCCCATCGGCCTGGAAGCCGATTTCAAAGGCGTTATCGACCTTGTTACCATGGAAGCGCTTTATTTTGAAGGTGACAACGGCCAAATTGTAAAGACAGGCCCGATTCCGGAAAACCTGATGGAGGCAGCCGAAAACAAGCGCGAACTATTGCTGGATGCTGCGTCCATGTTTTCCGACGAATTGACCGAGGCCATCCTGGAAGAAAAACCGCTTGAGCCCGAACAAATCCTGATGGCCCTCCGGACAGGTGTCTTGCAGCGTAAGATAACACCGGTCTTCATCGGCTCGGCCTATAAGAACAAGGGGGTTCAGCCGTTGCTGGATGGAGTCAACGCCTTGCTACCATGCCCGGCCGATGTCAGCAATCATGCCATGCTGCTGGATGACGAGCAGCAGCAGGTCGAACTTCGCCCGGACAACAACCGTGAAACCGTAGCCCTTGCCTTCAAGCTGGAAGACGGCCAATACGGACAGCTGACCTACATCCGGGTATACCAGGGGAAAATGGCAAAGGGAGACACCGTGGTCAACATCCGGACCGGCAAGAAGCTGAAAATCGGCCGTCTGGTACGCATGCACGCCGACCAAATGGAGGATATCGACCAGATCCCGGCCGGATTCATCGGCGCCCTGTTCGGAATAGACTGTGCCTCCGGAGATACTTTCGTCAGCCCGGGACTCAACCTTACCATGACCTCCATGTATGTGCCCGATCCGGTCATATCCCTGGCGATCAATCCCACGGACCACAAGTCCGAAGAAAATCTTTCCAAGGCTCTCAACCGTTTTTCAAAAGAAGATCCTACTTTCAGGACTTACGTCAACCAGGAAACCGGAGAAACAATTATTTGTGGAATGGGCGAATTGCACCTTGAAGTCTACCTGGAGCGGATGCGGCGTGAATACAAGGTGGCAGTCGAAGCCGG
>JALVRI010000532.1 GCA_027031325.1 Desulfobacteraceae bacterium | reverse complement strand
ATGGCCACCGACCCGGTCTCGGCCCCGGACACCCATGCCGCCAGATGGATATACGGATTGCTTATCGGCGGCCTGACGGTGATGATAAGGGTTTTCAACCCGGCTTTTCCCGAAGGCATAATGTTGGGCATACTGTTTGGCAACGTGTTTGCTCCCTTGCTCGATCACCTGGTGGTGGCTTTCAGGCTGAAAAAGAGGATTCCAAATGTTTGAGACTGCTGGCGTGTTCAGCTCATGATCTTAATTTTTATGCATGACCCAGGTTCAATGGCGGCGACCCATGAATGAACAGTTGAAAACGATTGTTTTCGCTTTCGTTTTGTGCCTTGTTTGCAGCCTGTTGCTTACCGCGGCGGCAACCGGGCTTAAAAAACGGCAGGTCCAAAACGTGCTGGTCGACCGGCATCGCAACATCCTTATGGCCGTGGGCCTGATCGGCGACAACCAGCATCCGGCGGCGCGGTCGATCGAGGAACTTTACCGCGCCAAGATCAAAGAATTGTGGGTCGATTCGGCCGGGGCCATAGTCCCTCCCGACAGACGTGGACCTGCGGACCTGCCCCTCTATGTTTACTACGAAGGCAAATCCATAGAGGCCTACGTGGTTCCCATCGACACCCGCGGTTTATGGGGCCAGATCAACGGGTATCTGGCCATCGACAAAGACGGTTCCACCATCAGGGGATTTACCGTCTACCATCACTCGGAAACTCCCGGGTTGGGAGGGGAAATCGAGCGCAGCTGGTTCAGGAAGAAGTTTGTCGGCAAAAAGATTACCGACCAGCAGGGAAGGTTTGTCTCCATAGCCATAGCCAAGGGCAGCGTAGAGCAGGTGGTGCCGGAGGCACACAGGATCAACTATGTGGACGGTATCAGCGGTGCAACCATGACGGGCAGATTCCTGACCTCCGGGTTCAAGGACATCTTGCGCAACTACGAACCGGTTGCAGTGCGTTTCAGACAGGCGCTCATGAAGAAGAAAGAGTCGCGGGAAGGAGGGCCGGATGACCGGAGCGTGGAAGAAAAGTGAGACTTACCGGGCCATCAGGGCGGCCCTTTACGATTCTAACCCCATCTCCAAGCAGATCCTGGGTATTTGTTCGTCCCTGGCCGTAACGGTCAAGCTCAGCACCGCCATAGTCATGAGCCTGGCCTTAACTTTCGTGGTGGCTTTCTCCAACCTGGTCATATCCAGCATGCGCAATCAGATTCCGCGCAATATCAGGATAATCGTGGAGGTTGCGGTCATCGCCACCCTGGTAATCATGGCCGATGAGTTCCTCAAGGCATTCTTGTACGATGTGAGCAAGCAGCTTTCGGTCTTCGTGGGGCTGATAATTACCAACTGTATCGTAATGGGGCGGGCCGAGACCTTTGCCATGTCCAACCCGCCGGGGAAATCTTTTGTCGACGGTTTGGCAAACGGAATCGGTTACGGTTCCATCCTTTGTGCGGTGGCCTTTTTCAGGGAATTGCTGGGCTCGGGAAAACTGCTGGGATTCCAGGTGATCCCGGATTCCTTCTACGCCGCCGGTTACCAGAACATGGGCCTGATGCTCCTGGCACCGGGCGCTTTTATCATGATCGGTCTTTTCACCTGGCTGGAAAACACGTTGTTGGGGGATTGAGCAGTCCGGAGATATGGAAAACCTGATAAGCATATTCGTAAACTCGGTCTTTGTGGGCAACATCCTGCTGGCCTATTTTCTGGGGATGTGTTCCTACCTTTCGGTCTCCCAGAACCTGAAGACTTCCGCCGGCCTGGGACTGGCGGTCATCTTCGTGCTGGCCATCACCACCCCGGTAAACTGGATCATCTATCACTGGTTGCTGGCACCGGGAGCCCTGGCGTGGGCCGGCCTGCCCGATATGGATTTGAGTTACCTGAAGCTTATCCTTTTCATCGCCGTGATCGCCGGAATCGTCCAGATAGTCGAGATGGTGATCGACCGATACTCCCAGGCCCTTTACAATTCCCTGGGAGTTTTTCTGCCTTTGATAACGGTCAATTGCGCCATCCTGGGTGCGTCCCTGTTCATGGTGGAAAGGCGTTACAGTTTCAGCCAGGCCGTGGTTTACGGTGTCGGCTCGGGTGCCGGCTGGGCCCTGGCGATAATATCGATGGCCACCATAATGCAGAAACTGCGTTATGCCGATGTGCCGAAAGGTTTACAGGGCTTTGGAATCAGAATGATCGTGACCGGCCTGATGGCCATGGCCTTCATGCTCTTTTCAGGGATCACCCTTTGATGACCCGGGGCAAAGGGGACGGAATGAAAAAGTGCTTTATCTGGTAAGCATAGCTACTTTCACGGGAGTAATTCTGCTCCTTGTCATGCTCCTGCTGCTGGTGGAGAGCAAGCTTGCCGTCAAGGGCCAATGTACCGTCGTTATCAACGACGATGATGACAAGGCCTTGGTTGTGCCGGCCGGCAAGACTTTGCTTTCCGGGCTCGTTGAAAACGGCATCCTTATTCCGTGCGCCTGCGGTGGAAAAGGCACTTGCGGCACCTGCAAGATAGTTGTGGAGGAGGGCGGGGGAGACATTCTGCCCACAGAACTTTCCCTGGTCGACCGCCGCGAAAGAATGCAGAAGATGCGACTGGCCTGTCAGGTCAAGATCAAGCAGGACATGAAGGTCAGGGTCCCGGAAGAGATTTTCAATATCAAGAAGTACACCGCCACCGTAGTTTCCAACGACAACGTGGCAACCTTCATCAAGGAACTGGTGCTCAAGCTCGACCCGGGACAGGAACTTGAATTCGAGGCCGGGGCCTATATCCAGATAGATATTCCCGAGTATGAGGCTTCTTTCAACGAGTTCAGCATTGGAGAACAATACAAGGCGGCCTGGAAAAAATATAACCTCCTGGCCCTCAAGGCCGGGACCGATGAGCCGGTCAACAGGGCTTATTCCCTTGCCAATCCACCATCTGAAAAGGGTATTCTGCGATTTACGGTGCGGATAGCAACTCCCCCGCCGGATGCCCCGGACGCCCCGCCCGGCATCGGATCTTCCTATGTCTTCAACCTGAAGCCCGGCGACAAGGTAAGCCTGAGCGGTCCTTACGGTGACTTTTTCGTCAAGCCGACCGACCGCGAAATGTGTTTCATCGGCGGCGGGGCCGGCATGGCTCCCCTGCGCAGCCATATCCGCCACCAACTGCTGACCCTCAACACAAAGCGGATCATAACTTTCTGGTACGGTGCCCGCAGCCGGCAGGAGATGTTTTACCACGAAGAATTTCTGGAGCTTGAAAGACGTTTTGAAAATTTCTCCTATTGCGTCGCCCTCTCCGATCCCCAGCCGGAGGACGATTGGGATGGCCCGGTGGGATTTATCCATCAGGTGGCCTACGATCTCTATTTGTCCAAGCATGAAGATCCAACCGAGATAGAATACTACCTTTGCGGCCCTCCGCCCATGATCGATGCTGTTGAAAAGATGCTTGACGATCTGGGGGTGGAGCCTGATATGATCGCCTACGACAAGTTCGGCTGATTCCCCATTGTGTTTCATGCGGTACCCGAGACAATAGTGTTTCATTTTTCCCGGACAAGTAAGCGGGTCTAGACGCGAAATTTTTTCCATGGACTTTTCTATCTGTATTCATTGAAGATATTATTTTCTTCTACCGGGCCTCCCATAAGGCATGCTTTTTGATTGTCCTTTCTGAGTAACGGTAATTGGTGAACCATGAAAACAGAGAATCCGTTTCCGGATTGAAGAAGGGGGGGTCGGTATGAAAATAGACATTGACAAGAACCTGGTAACCATGAGTCCTGAAAGCGAGAAAGAAACCGAGCAGCTCGAGCGGCTGTGGAATTTGATCGTCGATTGCGTAAAATTCAACAAGAAACTTGTGCCGGTAGGGGAATTTGTTCCCGCCAAGTCCAATCAGGCCAGGTTCGCAATCGAGGAATGATGGAAAACCGGATCAAGGTTGAGGCCGATCGTTGGCCGGCCCCGCAGAAGGACCGGGTTGGCCGGGCGTGACAAAACCAGGAAAGGCGTCACATCTTCACGCCGAAGGTGGTGAAAGGTGGCGACTTTCATACAACTCAGGGAGGAAGGCTAGGATGGGAAAAGTACTCGTGGTTTACGTGAGCCGGACGGGCAATACCGAAAAGATGGCCCAGTATATCGCCGAGGGTGTCCGTTTTGCCGGCCAGGAAGCCGACTTGAAAAAGGTTACCGATATCAAGGAGGTAAAGGACCTGGAAGGTTACGACGGTTATGTGGTTGGCTGCCCCACCTACCACCGTGACATGACCGCCGGCATGAAGACCTTTCTGTTTCTCATGCAGCAGGCCAACCTGGTGGGAAAGATTGGCGGTGCCTTTTGCTCTTTTACCCACAGCGGCGAGTCGGGGCCGATGATATTCGATACTCTCCAGCACGTTTTCAAGATGGATACGGTCGATCTGGGATCATTGAACCTGAAAGAAGCTGTGATTGAAACCCAGGATGGGATCAAGGCTTGCCAGGACTACGGCAAGGCGGTGGGTGAAAAGCTCAGCTGAGCCGCCGCTGCTGGCGAGCCCTGGCAAATAGGCCGTGGCTCGCCAGCATCGATTTTAGTCGAGCTTTTCAAAAAACTATTTTTTCCGGGGGGCGGCGTTCGGGAACGTAGGCATGTTCGATCGAGCCTTCGTTCCATTGCTTTGAGACGTAAAGGTTGCAATAGCAGCTGCCGTATTGTTCGACATCCTGCCGGCGATAGGCGCAAGGACAGATTATATCCCGGTCGCTTTCACGGTCACCGCTTGCAAGCCGGCAGGGACAAGCCATATAGCCGTATCGCTCCTTGTTTACCAGGAGGGCTTCCAGCAGTTCCATGACCCGTTCTTTGTCCTTGTTGAAAAAGTACCCTTTGGGCTCCTGACTTTTTTTCAGGATTTGGTAAAGTTGTTCAGCGTTCATTTCAAGTCCAGCGCCTCCTTTATCTCCTTTTCCTTGTAGCCGACGATCACCTTGTCACCGATGATTATCGTCGGAAAGGAACACTTGGGATTGAACTTTTTGACGTCCTCCAGGATTGCTTTGCGTTCGTCGCCTTCCAGCAGGTCCACATCTATGAATTCGTATTTGATGGTGCAGTCGGAAAGAAATTTTTTGGTCGATTTGCAGTGACTGCAGGTACTTAAGGAAAACAACTTAACCTTCGGTTCGGCCATGGTAAAAATCCTTTCTCCGGCTGAGAGTTAAATAAAGTTTAGCACATTTTAAAGGTTATTTGTGCCTTTACTTACATCTGCGGCCTGAAATTTCAAGCTCCCAGTTTTAAAAATGGTCGTTATTTCAGATTATTTTTATCGAAAATTAATTCCAATCAACCCTTGACATGGACTTGGAATATCTATAATGTAATTAGTAATCATTACTGTTAACCTTTCAACCATTTTCACCGGGAGTAGATTCCATCTGAAATGAACCTTTTCTGACATCCTGTGTGACAATTTTCCGGTAACAAGTTTTAATCAAAATGGACAAACACAATCTTCTCAAGAAGGGAGGAATCATGGAAAAGAAGAAACCGGCTGCAAAGAAAAAGCAGCTAAAACCTGAAGATTTCACCATTTGTGAAGCAACTGCCAGAATGATCGAAAAGGGGCGCCGGGACGGGGTCGAAACGGCCTTCGACCGGGCCGCCAGCATGAAGCCTTGTCCGATAGGGGCCGATTCGGCCTGCTGCAAGCACTGTTCCATGGGGCCTTGCCGGCTCAACGCCAAGGACCCGTATGGGAAGGTCGGGGTATGCGGTGCGACCATCGACACCATTATGTCCCGTAACTTCGGCCGGATGATCGCAGCCGGGGCCGCTGCCCACACCGATCATGGAATGAGCATGCTCGATCTGTTCCGTGACGTGGTAAATGGAAAAATTACCGATTACGAGATCAAGGATGTCCACAAGCTGGAAAAAGTGGCCCAGAGCATTGGTATCGAGACCGAAGACCGCGACCTGAAGGACATTGCCAACGATCTCTACGATGAACTTGAGCGCACCTATACCCAGGTGGAAGGAGAGATACCCTTTGTATCCAGGGTCCCGGAAAAGACCCTCGAAACCTGGCGCAAGAACGGGGTCGTTCCCAGGGGAGCCATGCGGGAGGTGATGGAACTGATTCACCGGACCCACATGGGTGTTGACCAGCACTATGAAAATATTACCAAGCAGTGCAGCCGCACGGCCCTTTCAGATGGTTGGGGTGGTTCCATGGTGGCCACCGAGATTTCAGACATCCTTTTCGGTACCCCGAGCCCGGTGGCTGTCGACGTCAACATGGGAGTTTTGAAAGAAAATTACGTCAACATCATAGTTCACGGCCACGAACCGAACATGTTCGAGTCGATGGTGGCCTCGGTCAATGAACCGACCCTGGTGGAAGCGGCCAAAGCGGCCGGAGCAGAGGGGATCAACCTTGTGGGCATGTGTTGCAGCGGAGCCGAGATGATGTCGCGCCACGGGATTCCCCATGCCGGCAACTTCATGTCCACCGAGACGGTTCTGATCACGGGTGCTGTGGACGCCATGTGCGTCGATGTCCAGTGTATCAAGCAAGGACTGGTCAAGGTGGCCGAATGTTACGGCACGCCTCTTATTACCACCAATCCGCGCTGCCACATCGAGGGTGCCACCCATATTGAGTTCGATGACCATAATCCCAAGCAGTGCACCGATGAAGTGGTGATCAAGGCCATTACCAGGTTCAAGAACCGTCCGGCCGAGATCGAGATTCCCAATATCCGCAATACTGGTATCCACGGTTTTTCTTATGAATACATAAATTACATGCTCGGTGGGACTTTCCGCGGCTCATACAAGCCGCTCAACGACAATATCATCAACGGCCGCATCAGGGGCGTGGCCGGGATCGTCGGCTGCACCAATCCCAGGGTCAAGCAAGACTGGGTCCACGTGGAGCTGGTCAAGGAGCTTATCAAGAACGACGTTCTTGTCCTGCAAACCGGCTGTTCCCAGATATCTCTGGCCAAGGCCGGCCTGTATACACCCGAGGCGGCCCACCTGGCGGGGGCCGGACTCCAGGAAGTATGTGAGACGGTGGGAATGCCTCCATGTCTTGGCATGGGATCATGTGTAGACAACAGCCGTATCCTGATTGCCGCTTCCGAGATGGTGCGGGTGGGCGGACTGGGTAATTCGATTGCCGACTTGCCGGCAGCCGGTTGTGCCCCGGAATGGATGAGCGAAAAGGCCATCAGTATCGGCCAGTATTTCGTGGCCTCGGGTGTCTACACCGTTTTTGGAGTCACCTTCCCGATCGTCGAGGAGACCAAGTTCCACAAACTCCTTTTCGAGGGGCTGGAGGCCCAGGGTTTCGGCAAGTGGGGTTTCGCCGAGGATCCTTACGAAATCGCCCGCCTGATGATCGCTCACATCGATAAAAAGCGCAAGGAGCTTGGCATCGACAAGGCCCGCGAGCGGATCCTCATCGACATGGCCGACCGCCGTCAGATGGATGTCGCCTGACAAGGTCCGCTAAGATTACGAAAAAAAATTGCCCGCGAGTCTGCTTTTTGCAGGCTCGCGGGCAAACGTTTTCAGGACCGGCTCTTTTGGCACCAACTTTCAACCAGGATTATGCGCTTAAAATGCCTACAATAAGTAATTTCATTGAATCATTATATAGTTAGGATGCATTTGTTCCCGGCCGCATCTTCACCGGCAAGGTGAAGTTCAATCCGTGATAAATCTAAGGCATTTGAAGTGCATAACCCGGGGTCAATCAAGTCTTGATTCGGACAGCCAGCTCCGGATGGTCTGCCAGGAAGCGATACAAGGTCGCCCTTCCCACCCCCAGGTTTTTGGCCGCCCGGGCTTTGTTTCCGGCTGTTTGCCTGAGGGCCCGAACCACCATTTCAGGGGTGAGTTTGCGTGATGGTCCCCGCCGCGCCATGGGGGCGGCTGCCTGGCGCAATTCCATCGGGAGGTGTTGGGGCCCGATCACCCTCCCGTTGGAACGCACGATGGCGAACTGGACGGCGTTTTGAATCTGGCGCACATTTCCCGGCCAGGTGTAATCCATCATCAGGGCCATGGCAGCCTGGGAGACCCGGGGAGGCTTGTGCCCGTTTTCACGGCAGAACTTGTCGAGAAAATATTCGATCAACAGGGGGATGTCCGACCTGCGTTCCCGGATGGGTGGGATATGGATCGGGATGACGTTCAGGCGGTAAAACAGGTCTTCCCTGAAGCGGCCTTTCTTGATCTCTTTTTTGAGGTCCTTGTTGGTTGCGCTTATCAGGCGTACATCGACCGCGATGGTCTTTTCACCGCCCACTTTTTCGAATCTTCCTTCCTGAAGAAAACGGAGGAGTTTGACCTGGAGGGGTTTGGCCAGTTCGGCCACCTCATCCAGGAAGATGGTCCCGCCGTCGGCCAGCTCGAAACGTCCCTTTTTATCACGAATGGCGCCTGAAAAGGCCCCCTTGACATGTCCGAACAGTTCGCTTTCGATCAGGCCTTCCGGTAAAGCGCCGCAATTGATGGGTACAAAAGGGGCGCCTGCGCGGCGGCTTTCGTTGTGAATGGCATTTGCCACCAGCTCCTTGCCGGTTCCGGTCTCACCGGTAATATGAACCGGAAAGTCATATCCGGCGACATCGCTGATCAGCTGAAAAACTGTCTGCATCTTGGCGTTGCGGCCGATGATGTTGGCAAAGCGGGTCAATTCGCAGGCTTGCTGTTTCAGTTTGAAGATTTCGGTTCTGTCGTTGATCACCGCCAAGACACCCACGTATTGGCCCTTTTGGTCCTCCATCATGGTGATCGACATTTCGATCCGCTTGGGTGTGCCGTCCTTGGCGATAATGTTCAGGGGGTAGGCGAAATTGTCGGAAATTATGATGCGCTGGTTGGAAAACGAACAGTGTTCTCCGCAGAAAGGACTTCCGAAAACCTCGTGACAGTCGCGTCCGATTACTTCCTCGCGTTTGTAACCGGTGATCCGTTCAGCCTCGGTATTGAAAAAGAAAATCCGCCGGTTCATGTCATGGGCGATGATACCTTCCTTGAGGTTGTCCAGGACGCGGACCAGGTTTTCCCGGCTGGCGATGGTGTCGATAAACTGTGTTTTCTGCATATTTGAACTATCCGCTTTGCACATGAAGCCGGTTGATGCCACCCGAAAAGTATAACATAGCCTGAACAAAGTCAATCTGGCAGATGGGCGGCCATCCATTCCGGGCAGGCTGCGCAGGAGACCTTATTCCGGATTATGCACTTCAAATGCCTGAAATAAAGCTATTTCATTGCATTGTTAGGTAGTTAGCATGTATTTGTTCCCGGTCGTGCCTCAACCTGCAAGGTGAAGTTCAAGCGGTGAAAGTCTTCAGGCATTTGAAGCCGCCAGGGGCTTGCGATTTTCCCGAAGCTGCTTTGTTGGAGGGCAGTTGAAGTACTATAGTAGGTCTGCCCGCCCCCGGCCTCGCATCTTGGCCGAACTCACCAGCTGCAAAATCCGGGTTTATCGATATCGACTTTTGGCGGAATTTTCACAAAGCGCATTCGAGCCGGCGGCCAAGACGGATGGCTTCAAGGTCTATCATGGTGTCATAGGCCAGGATTTCAACT
>JALVRI010000531.1 GCA_027031325.1 Desulfobacteraceae bacterium | reverse complement strand
CGCCCGGCAGATAACAACTCATGAAAGAACGCCCTTGATGCTGATCGAAATCAATCCCATAAACCCCCAACCAAGGCGCCTGGCCCAGGTTGTGCAAGTCCTGAAAAAGGGTGGAATAATAGCTTATCCCACCGACACTTACTACGGAATAGGCTGTGACATCCTAAACAAAAAAGCCATTGAAAGAGTCTACCAATTGAAACAAAGACACAAGAGCAAGCCCTTCAGTTTCATTTGTGCGGACCTGAAACACATCAGCCGTTACGCCAAGGTTTCCAATTATGCCTACAAGACCATGAAGCGGCTTTTGCCAGGCCCTTACACTTTCATCCTGCCCGGTTCCAAACAGGTTCCCAAGATGATGCTTACCCGCAGGAAAAACGCCGGCATCCGGGTACCTGACCACCCAATCTGCACAGACATGGTCAGGGAACTGGGCAATCCGGTTATTTCCACCAGCGCAGCCACCCCCGCCGGCGAGGTCCTGAACGAACCCTGGTTGATCGAGCAACACTTTGGAAAGTTGATCGACCTGGTCATCGATGGCGGCTTGGTACCTGGCGAACCATCGAGTGTGATCTCCCTGGTGGATGACGAGCCCGAAATCCTGAGGGTCGGCCTGGGGGATGTAAGCCTTTTTGAATGACGGCCCTTCAATCCCTGAACTAGCGGTCCGGGCTGCCGACACTGTCTCCTCAGCGCATATCGAATCGCAATGCCTGACCTGTAAGGTAACCCGAAATTGTCTTCATGGCCGAGCCCAAGAGGTAATCGACTATCGAAAAATGTGGTCTTACGGCTGAAACCGTCTCAACCCTGCCGCTGATCCCCCCCAGTTTCCCGGCCAGCTGAACCGCATCTTCGAAATTGCCCAGGGAATCGACCAGTCCCAGTTCACGGGCCTGCTGGCCGGTATAGATACGGCCATCGGCCAGTTCGGCGACCCTCTCTTTTTCAAGGTTGCGACCGGTACTGACGGCCTGGATGAACTGCTGATGAATCTGGTCGATTACCTGTTGCAAAAGGGCCTTCTCTTCATCGGTCATGGGCCTGGTTGGGGAACCGATGTCTTTGTAAGGTCCGCTTTTGATGATAATGGGCCTCAATCCTATCTTTTCCATCAACTGCCTGAAATTGGTGAATCCCATTATCACCCCGATGCTCCCTGTAATGGTGCCCGGATTGGCCATAATCCTGTCTGCCGCCGCCGCTATGTAATACCCTCCCGAGGCCGCAACTGCCCCCATGGACGCAACCACTTTCTTGGTTTGCCTGGTTTTCATGACTTCGCGATAGATCTCCTGGGATGGCCCCACGGCACCTCCGGGAGAATTGATGCGCACAACGATAGCCTTGACCGCCTCAGACTCACGTAGGACTTTCAGTTGCCGGATAACCTCGCGGCTGTCGGTGATCGGCCCCTGAATGGATACGACCCCTACCTTTTGGCCGCTGAAATCCGGCTCCCTCTCACTTTTGAAAACAATACCTGTCACGATGGCGACAGTAGTCACCACCAGGACTACCATGGCCGAAAATAAAAGCAGTGAAAACAGGTAAGGATGCCTGCGCGAAAACATGATTTATTCCTTCCTTTCCAAATTGGGATATTCGATCCCAAAGGCATTTGTAATAATTTTTGTAGGATCTTGCATAAAAAGATGTGGCTTTCGATCTCCTTGCGGATCCAGGCCTTAATACCCTATTGCGACCTTTAACCCGGACAGAGTACGTCTGCCTGTCCTCCGTCTTGCGTCTTCGCCAAACTGGCAAGCTGCAAAATCCGGGTTGAAACACCAACCAAAAACGGCCGGCTGGGTCTAACTTCGGATCATCCCCAACCGGCCGCTGCGGCTCGTTATTATCAAGTTTGGAAATTTTAATCGCCGTTGAGTTTCTCCTGGAGATTTTCGCGCAGGATCTCTCCGAAAGTGGAGGTGGCCGGCCGCATGTTGTTTACATATTCGCTGAGCAGTTCTTTTTCATCCTCGATCTCCAGGCGCTTGATGGAAAGGCCGATCCGCCTTTCTTCACCATTGATATGCATCACCTTGGCCGTCAGCAGGTCACCCACATTGAACATGCCCACAGGGGTCTTGATCTTTTCCTTGCTGATTTCCGACACATGGACAAGCCCCTCGATACCCTCTTCCAATTCGACGAAGATACCAAAATCGGTAACGTTGGTAATGGTGCCGGTTATCTCCTTTCCGACTTCATACCTCTCGCTGACGGTTTCCCATGGATCGGGCTGAAGCTGCTTTATGCCCAGGGAAAAGCGTTCGTTCTTCTTGTCGATCTCAAGCACGATGGCCTGAACCACGTCGCCTTTCTTGTATAGCTCAGAAGGATGTTTGATTCGTTTTGTCCATGAAATATCTGAAATATGAACAAGGCCGTCAATGCCTTCATCTATACCGATGAACAATCCGAAGTCGGTAATATTCTTAATCTTTCCCTCGATGGTGGTACCGACCGGATACTTTTCACTGATTACATCCCAGGGGTTGGGTACGGCTTGTTTCATCCCCAGCGAGATGCGGCGATTGTCAGGCTTGATATCCAGCACCACGGCTTCGACTTCTTCTCCCACCGAAACAACCTTGGAAGGATGTCGAATTTTGCGGGTCCATGACATCTCGGAAACATGAATCAGGCCTTCAATTCCCTCTTCAAGCTCAACGAAGGCACCGTAATCGGTCAGGCTGACCACCCGCCCTGTAACCCGCGCTCCAACGGGATATTTTTCGGCAGCCGTAAGCCAGGGGTCCTCGGTAAGCTGCTTCATACCCAGGGATACACGCTCTCTTTCCAAGTCAAGATTAAGAATCTTGACCTCTATTTCGTCACCGATGGCAAAAAGTTCGGAAGGATGTTTCACCCGCCCCCAGGAAATATCGGTAATGTGCAGCAAACCGTCCACGCCACCGAGGTCGACGAAAACCCCGTACTCGGTTATATTCTTGACAACACCCGGAACGACTTTGCCCTCGTAGATCGAGGCCAATGTGGCGGCGCGTTTTGCCTCCCGCTCGGCCTCCAGGATGACACGGCGGGAAAGCACGATATTGGAACGCTTGCGGTTGTATTTCAGAATCTTGAAATCGAAAGACTTGCCCACAAGGTCATCCAGGTTACGCACCGGTCGCAAGTCAGCCTGTGATCCGGGTAAAAAGGCAATCACACCGATATCGACGGAAAATCCTCCCTTGACACGGTTGACGATGGTTCCCTTGATAGGCTCGTCGGCATCGTAGGCCCGCTTGATTTCTTCCCAGACCTTGATCTTTTCGGCTTTTTCCTTTGACAGGACGACCATTTCGTTTTCGTCATCCCACCACTCCACCATGACTTCCACCGAGTCTCCCACGGCGGCCTTGATTTCCCCGTTTTCGTCCCGGAACTCGTGGATCGGGATTTGGCCTTCGGACTTGTAGCCGATATCCACCAGGACGTTGTCCTTGTCCATGGATATGATCTTGCCGGTGACCACTTCCCCCTCGGCAAAGCGCTTGAAGCTTTCCTCATAGAGGTCCATCAACTGCTCCATGCTCTCTTCGCCTTCGGTTTCAGCCGTTTCACCTTCGGCCCCGGCAGCCTGGTCAGCCATCTCCTGCTGGTTCGATTCGCTGGTTTCTTCTTCTTTGGGTTGCTTGTTTGATTCGTTGTCTACAATCTGATCCATGTTTTTGAAAATACCCCCTAAGCCTGATTTGACACCTGCCTCTCTGGCAGCATAATTGGTGGACTATAGTCAAGGCTGGCCAAAATTGCAACTAGAAAATTATACCTTTGGCGGAAATAAGTTCCTTCAATTGCGCGTCAACCGGAGATTTATAGTCAGTAGAGGTTGTTAAATCCAGGCAACGGCGGGCCTTGCCAACCAGACAGATAAAATACAATCAAATTTCCAAAATCAGGCCTCAATATTGCGTTCCTTGATAATTTGAATCATTTTTTCAATTACTTGCTGAACGCTGAGCTTCGATGAATCGATTCTGATTGCATCTTCTGCCGGCTGCAAGGGCGCAAGCACACGGCTGCTGTCGTTGCGGTCGCGGACCGCTATCTGATCTCTGACTTCCTCGAAACTTACTGACTTGACCCCCTGCCGCCTGAGCTGCTCCCACCTGCGCAAAGCCCTGGTTTCCAAATCGGCATCCAGAAAAAATTTGACTTCGGCCCCGGGAAAAACGACCGTTCCCATATCACGCCCCTCGGCAACTATCCCCCCTCCCTCGGCAAGCCGGCGCTGAACATCGAGCAGGCATTGCCTTACAACAGGGCGGGCCGAAACGGCCGAGGCCATCATCGATACCTCCGGGGTTCTTATCAGGTTGGTTACGTCCCTAAGGTTTACCACAAGCCTGGTTTGGTCTCCGCTCTGGCTGAATTTGAATTCCAGTTCTTTGCAAAGTTCGGCCAACTTCCGGTCGTCAGCAGGCCCGATATGACGCTCCAGGGCCAACAAGGCGATCGCCCGGTACAAAGCGCCGGTATCGAGATAGCGATAGCCCAGCTTGTTTGCCAAAAAGCGACTGATGGTTGTCTTACCGGCCCCGGCAGGACCATCTATGGTTATCACAAAATTTGAAGGCAGTTCCAATTTTTGCTCCAGCATCTTTCCAACCGACTTCAGCCTTCGTCCGCGAGCAAGGAAAGTACCTTGTCGAAAGCAGCCAAAAAACGGTCGTTTTCGGCAGGCAGCCCGATGCTGAGCCGGATATAATCGTCAAGGGCGTATGACTTCATTGACCTGACGATAACGCCTTGCCGCAACAGGGCTTCGAACACCCGCTCGGCAGGGTAGCGTACCTTGATGAGAAGGAAATTGGCCTGGCTTGGACAGTACTCGATCCCCCTCTTTGCAAGTGCGGCATACATTCTGTCCATTTCCGCGTGGATCATGGATCTGGTCTTTTCCAGGAACTCAGCGTCCCGCAGGGCAGCCAGGGCGGCGGCTTGGGCCAGGGAATTGACGTTGAATGGCATCCTGACCCGGTTGAGCAGGTCGGCTATCTGAACCGGCATCAACCCGTATCCAACCCTCAGGCCTGCCAGACCGTAAACTTTTGAAAATGTGCGCAAGACGACCACAGGACGTTCCTGCGCCAAAAATTCCAGGCTTTGAACACCTTCCCCGGCGCGCACGAATTCGACGTAGGCTTCGTCCAAAACAACGATCACATTGTCGGGCAGGTCGTTCAGAAAGCTTTCCAGCTGTCCGTGGCCAAGTACCGTGCCGGTGGGGTTGTTGGGACAGCAGATAAAAACAAGGCGCGTCTTTTCGTTTACCGCCCCGGCCATGGCAGGAAGGTCGATGGCCAAGTTCTTCAACGGAACTTCAACCGGCAGGGCGCCTGCACTGCGAGCCACGATCGAGTACATGAGAAAGGATGGATGCGGCACTACGACCTGGCTGTCGTCATCGAGAAAGACCCTTGCCAGCATAGCCAAAAGGTCGTCGGAACCATTTCCGATCACCACCTGTCCGGGCTTCAGGTTATGGGCGGCCGCCAAGCCCTCGACCAGATCGTGGCCGGCCCCATCTGGATAGCGATTGAGCCCATCCAGGCATTTTCTGACAGCGTCCAGGGCCAGGGGTGAGGGTCCGAGAGGATTTTCGTTGGAGGCCAGCTTGACCGCATCGGTGACACCGTATTGCCTGGCCAGCTCTTCCAACGGTTTCCCGGGCACGTATGGCGCAATGGAGGCGATGTGGGGCGGAATCCTAAGCTTCATGCTACCTCATGATGGCCGCTAAAATTCAGCAGCCCTGACAATCGGAACGAATCATCCAGCGGCTTTGACCCCTTCATCGACCGCCTTGAGATTGAGCGGTATGAGCTTGGCTTTTTTCTGGAATTCGTGCTCAACGCATCTTTTCAGGGAGTCTATAGGAACAATCTTGCTCCGGGCCACGAAAGCCGCCAAGGCCACAATATTCGCCGCCCGGGGATTGCCGAGCTTCTGAGCGATGTCCACGACCGGCACTTTCAATTGATCCACGTCCTGCCGTCCGCAATCAATGTCAATCAGAGAACTGTTTACCAGAATCACCCCTTGCGGCTTGACGGTTGGAGCGAACTTTTCCAGCGAGGGCCTGTTCATGGCCACCAGATGGAGGGGATTTTTGATAATGGGCGAACCGATGGGCCGATCGCTGATAACAACCGTACAATAGGCTGTTCCACCACGCATTTCCGGGCCGTATGAAGGAATCCAGGCCACTTCGTAGCCTTCTTCCATGGCGGTGTGGGCCAGAATCTTGCCGATCAGCAGGATACCTTGGCCGCCGAAACCGGCAAACATGACTTCACTTTGCATGACGCCTCCTGGGATTGACATGCCGGCCGGCAAACTGCTCCGGCCGCTGTTTTTACAATCGTCTAGTTGTTTTCAGGTGTTTTGAAATCGCCCAGCCGATAGTATGGCAACATGTTTTCCTCGGCCCACTTGACAGCTTCGACCGGTGTCAAGCCCCAATTGGTGGGGCATGTGCTGACCACTTCCACCAGGGAAAAACACTTGCCTTCCATCTGGTAAGTAAAGGCCCGCTTGATGGCCTGCTTGGCTTTTTTGATATACTTGGGCTTAATCACCGTCTGGCGGCTGATGTAACCCGGGGTGGCCAGGGAGGCCAGCAGCTCGGCAATCCGCACCGGCATTCCACTTTCTTCCGTGTCGCGCCCGAAAGGTGAAGTGGTGGTCCGCTGTCCGGGCATGGTGGTAGGGGCCATCTGGCCGCCGGTCATGCCATAAATAGCGTTGTTGACGAAAATGGTGGTAAATTTTTCGCCCCGGTTGGCGGCATGAACGATTTCCCCCATGCCGATACTGGCCAGGTCACCGTCGCCCTGGTAGGTGAATACGATCAGGTCCGGACGCACCCGCTTGATACCGGTGGCCATGGCAGGTGCCCTCCCGTGGGCTGCCTCCTGGAAATCGAAGGTAAAATAATTGTATGCCAGAACCGCGCATCCTACCGGAGCAATTCCTACCGTACGGCCGCGAATGCCGAGCTCGTCGATCACCTCGGCCACCAGGCGATGAATCACACCATGGGTACAACCTGGACAATAATGGGTAGGTTGATCCGCCAGCGCTTCTGGTTTGCTGAATAGTTTTGCCATACCTTGCGCTCCTTGGATTGGATTTGGAAATTTATATCAGCTGTTTGACAGCCTCAATCACCTCTTCCGGCGTGGGTACTTCTCCACCGCACTTGCCGTACCAATGTACCGGGCAAGCGCCCCGGACACTGCGTTCGATGTCCTCGATCATCTGCCCCATACTCATTTCGACGCTCAAAACAGCCTTGCAACCCTCCCGGGCCGCGGCCTCGAAAACCGCTTCTTCGGGGAAGGGGAAAACGGTCAGGGGACGGATGAGGCCCACCTCAATTCCCTCTTCTGCCAGCATATCGATGGCGGTCTTGCAAACCCGGCTCATGGTACCGTAGCTGACTATCAAAAGCTTGTATCGGGAGTCGGTGTGATAGGCTTCGAAACGCACCTCTTCCTTTTTCATCTGTTCGTATTTGCGTTTCAGGATGAGGTTGTTTTCGTTCAATTGGACCGGGTCGAGATAGAGGGAGCGCACCAGGTTGCGCTTGTTGCTTTTGCGGTTATCCATGCCTGTGGTGGCCCAATCATCCTTGTTGGAAGGCTCTGTCTTGAGGTGATCCGGGAATTCCACCGGCTCCATCATCTGGCCGATGAGGCCATCGCCCAGCACCATCACCGGGTTACGGTATTTTTCAGCCAGCGGAAAAGCCGTCATCACCATTTCAACTGCTTCCTGGACGCTGGCCGGGGCCAGCACCAGCAGGCGGCCGTCACCATGACCTATACCCTTGGTAGCCTGGTTGTAATCGGCCTGGGAAGGCAGGATACCTCCCAAACCCGGTCCTCCCCGCATTATATTGACAAAAACGGCGGGGCACTGGGCACCGATGATATAGCTTATCCCTTCGCTCATAAGGCTTATGCCGGGACTTGAAGAAGTAGTGAACACCCTGGCGCCTGCGGCGGCGGCGCCAAAGATCATATAGGAGACCGCCACCTCGCTTTCTCCCTGCAGAAAAACGCCTCCCACTTCCGGCATCCTGCGGGACAGGTACTCGGCCACCTCGGACTGGGGGGTGATGGGGTAGGCGAAATAATTGAGGCAACCGGCGCGGATAGCCGCCTCGGCAATGGCTTCGTTGCCTTTCATCAACACTTTACCCATGGGGTTCCTCCATTATTTTTGAGCTTCTTCGTCCTGGACGACTTCTACTATCGTAATGGCCACGTCCGGACACATGGTACAGCAAATGGCGCACAGCACGCAGTCTTCCGGCCGGGCCTGATAAGCGGGGAAATAACCCTTGGAATTGACCTTGTCGGAAATTTCGAGAACCTTTTTGGGACAGACGGCGACACACAAGCCGCAGCCCTTGCAACGATCGACATCGATGACATGTTTCGCGGTCATCACGATTCTCCTCGTTCTGTTCCCGGTATTGAACGGGAGGCCACCAGCCTCGGCCCATTCACGGTATACCGGCATTAATTATCAACCAATTACCAATGTTAAGCCAGTCGCCATCTTCAAATCACTCCGGCTTTCTTCCAGGGTGGTACCAGTTGACGGATGATCGGCAGGACAGGACACTTGATCTCATCTCGTTCCACGCTTTCGACCAGCACGGCAGGAACTGTTATGAAGACGAGCGGAAGCCCGGTTGCCTTTGCCACTGCCTGCAAAAAGCGGTAACCTTCCAGGATATGTACCGGTTCGGTCTCATCGATCAGGTTGGGATTGCCCACCAACCCGGTCACCTCGAGCCGTGATGCTTGCTGAATTTCCTCCCGCACCTTGAGGCATCCTTCCACCGTATCGGTATGGGGTCGCAAAGGATTGATCACCTGGAGCATCTGGACAGCCTGTCCGCGGAATGCATCGGCCAAGGCGGACAAAACCGTGGCCCCCGCATCTTCTCCGCCGACATCAAGAATCTTGAGGTCGACCGGCCTGCGGATCATACCGGCCACCTTCGAGTCAAGGATAGGCAGATCGGCATTAAGATATCGGGCCGGAGGAAGAACCAATTCGATATCAAAGGCGGCAAGAGTCTTTCTGGCTTCCCGGGTTCTGAAATAAGGATTTACCAAATCGAGATCGGCCACTGCCACCCGGTTTCCCTTCCGTCTTTGGTCTATGGCCAGGTTGATGGTTATTTCGGTCTTTCCGCAACCATAGTTTCCCGAAACAACAACAATGCCTGCAAGTTTAATATCCACCTTAACCTTTCCTCAATTAGCCGAATAGGCAAGCTGAACCTGCAAATGTATTGCCATCCTTGCCGGGTGTCAAGGACTTTGAACCCGGATTTTGCAGCTTGCCAGTTTGCCGAATAAGCGAGGCCGCAGGGCAGGCAGACGTACTCTGGTACTTCAACTGCCCTCCAACAAAGCAGATTAGGTAAAATCGCCAGCCCCTTGCGGCTTCAAATGCCTGAAGGCTCTTCACCGAATGAACTTCACCTTACCGGTTAAGGCACGGGCGGAAACAAATAAATGCAAGCTTATGCAATAATTCAATGAAATTAATTTTTCAGGCATT
>JALVRI010000530.1 GCA_027031325.1 Desulfobacteraceae bacterium | reverse complement strand
AAAAAAATCCGCCAGATATTGCCATTCGAACTGGAGCCTACCCTTCCCCTGGCAGTCGAAGCGACGGTGATCGATTTCGAGGTGATCAAAACCGTCGACAACAACCTGCTGACCGCCGCGGTCGAAAAGAGTCTCCTGGAACGCCACCTCAAGGCCCTGGAGCAGGCCGGCATCCGTCCCTCCATGATCGTTCCTTCCGGCTATCCCCTGGCTTTGCGGGTTGTCCAGAACCAACTCCAGAAGGGAGACGGCCTCCTGATCGATACCGAGGACGGGCGCCTGTCCATTTTCCTCATAACCGAGGGATACGTGGGCACCGTGCGCACCTTGCAGCTGCCCATGAACACCGCCGAAAGGATCGAAAACTCGCTCAACCTGGTCCGCCAGGCCATCCTCGCTTTTGCCCTGCGCTACAACCGGCCCTTCAAGCCCGAAAAAATCTGGCTTACCGGCAGCGGCCTGGCCAACAAATCGATTCTGCAGCGAATTTCGAAAAAACTGGAACATCCCCTCGATTTTGTGGACCTGAGCAAGACCCTGCCCGAGCTGAAACTCAACGGGGCCAGCGGAAAGTGGCAACCGCCCCTGATGGACAATGCGCTTGCCCTGGCCCTGCTGGAAGCCGAAGGCGGCCAGAGTCTAAACTTCTATCAACGCCGCTCGACCTTGATGACCACCTTCGGGGAACACCGTAAAAAGCTTGTGGCGACAGCTGTTCTGGCGCTCCTGGTCTGTATCCTGGCCCTGGGAAAGATCGGTATCGAAACGGCCCGTCTCCAGCAGCGGGTAAAACTCCTCGACGAAAATATAGCCCGTATCTACCACCAGGCTTTCCCCGGCACAAAGCGCCTGGTGGACCCCCTCCACCAAATGAAGGTAGGGCTGGAAAAAGAACGCAAGCTGATCGAAGGCCCCACCAGCGGACCTTCTCCTTTGAAGATGATCGATGTCCTGGCGAAGGTCAGCAGTTGCATCGATCCCCGGATGAAGGTGCGCCTGACCAGGCTGGTGGCCGGGGCCGAGTCGATAACCATTGCCGGTAAAACAACCGGTTTCAAGATAGTTGACACCATCAAGAACCGCCTGGAAAAAATGGAAGGCTTCGAAAAGGTAACCATAACTTCAGCCACCACCGACAAGCGCGGCAACCAGGTGCAATTCAAGCTGCGCATCAAACCGGCCGAGTCCGGGAGGGCAGAAAGATGAACCTCAACCTTCAACGCCGTGACAAGGTGGCCTTGGCGGCGGCAGCCCTGACCCTCCTGGTCTTTCTCTTTTTCCAGCTGGTGGTCTTCCCCATGCTGGATGCGCGCGAACGGGCCGGGAAGCAGCTGAGGGTAAAAGCCGAGACCCTGGCCAAGATGGAATCATTGGCCGCACAACTCAGACAGCTCAGGGAAAAGGGCCGTTACAGCGGCGGTATCATAAAAAAACGTCCCCGGGATTTCACCCTCTTTTCTTTCCTTGAAAAACTCGCCGGCCAGACCGGGGTCAAGGATCATATCGTCTACATGAAGCCTTCCACCAAGAACCTCAAGAACAGTACCTACAAATTGTCCCTGGTGGAGCTGAAGCTCCGGGGCATCACCATGGAACAACTGGTAGGCTTCCTCTATCAGGTGGAGACTTCCTACAACCTGATCTGGATCAAGCGGATGTCGATCATAGCTTCGGACAAACAACAGGGAACAATTTCGGCCGTGATTCAGGCCGAGACTTACCGTGCCTGAGGCAGAGGGACATGAAACGGCCATACAAGATAACAGCTTATGTGGGATACGGGCTTGTGGCGGCGGTCTTTTTCGCGTACTACCTCTTTCCCCAGCAGAAGGTCTTGCAAATGGCCGCCAACGCGGCCCTGGCAATAGATCCCCAGCTTCACCTGGAGGCAAAACAGGTTAAACCGAAACTGCCGCCGGGACTTACATTCAGCCAGGTTTCCCTCGACTGGAACGGTATTGCCGTCGCCGGTGCAGACCGGGTCAAAATCACCCCCCGCCTGACCAGCCTCTTTTCCCCGCGCAAGGAGATCGGTTTCACGGCCAGCCTGGGCGAAGGGTCGATCAACGGCCGGGTGGACCTTGACCGCAAGCTGAAGGATCGGCCCGCAAAACTGGTTGCCACCGCTTCCTCCATTCCCCTGGAAAAGATAGCCCTGCTGAAACAATGGCCCCAGGTACGGGCACAGGGCCAGGTCAATGCCCGTCTCGACTATGACGGACGGAAAGGCGTCAACGGCACGGCCCACCTCGAAGTGGCCGCCTCCAACGTGGTGGCAGAGCTGCAACTGCCCTTGCTGCCCCTGGACAGGCTGGTCTTTTCCAGGATCGAGGCCCGGCTCACCCTCACCGGGAGCAGGCTGACCATCAAGCGCTGCAAGATTGAAGGCGAACAACTCAGCGGAAAGGTAACCGGATCCATAACCTTGCTCAAGCCTCAGCAGCGCAGCCGTCTCAACCTGACCTGCACGCTGAAACCGGAAGCCGGGCTATCCCCGGCTGCCACCATGTCACTGGGCCTGTTGACCGGCGGGCGAAAAGGTGGTCCCATAACCATTAGGATAAGCGGAACTTTTGAAAATCCGAGATACACGTTACGGTAAGGCGAAATGTACTTCAAACTGTCCCTTACATTCATAAACCTGGTTTTGATCACCCTCCTGGCCTATCTTGGCGTAAGCCTGGCCTACCAGTTGATCGATGTTCCGGCGGACTTGGCGGCTCCGAGGCCCGCGGCTGTCCGCAGCCAAAGCCTCCGGCAGCCGCAAACCAAACCCAGCCTGGACGATTATCGGATCATCGTCGAGCGCAACCTTTTCGGCACCAAGGCCACCAAGAATGCCCCGCCTGCCCAAAAGATAGACCTGGAAGGTCTTCAGCAAACCCGCCTCCAGTTGACCCTTTGGGGGACCGTGGCCGGTGGCGACCAAAAGGCCTATGCTGTCATCGAGGACAAGAAAACCAGGCAACAGAAATTGTACCATGTCGGAGACACGGTCCAGAATGCAACCGTGAAGCTGATTCTGCGCGAAAAAGTGGTCCTGCGGGTCGACGGCCGGGACGAAATTCTGGAGATGGAAAAACCCAAAACCGGCTCCAAGGGTGGTTTTGCCTCGGCCGGCGGAAACAACTCGCACCTGATACCGAGGACCAGGCAGAAAATCACCCTCAGGCGCTCCATGCTGGAAGATGCCACCAGGGATGTTTCCA
>JALVRI010000529.1 GCA_027031325.1 Desulfobacteraceae bacterium | reverse complement strand
CAAAGGACGGCCTTGCTGCCACTGGTTGAAAAAGGAGAATTCTACCGCCGCTTCATAAAGGCCAAAACAGATCCGGCCCGCTTCCTGATAGAACTCCAGGCCAAGACCAAACGGCCTGTTTTCCTGGTTCCCTTGCTGATGTTTTTCAGCAAACAGCCATCTTCATCGGTTCCCCGCCTGCGGGACATCATTCTGGGAACCGAGCAAAGGCCCGGTATCGTCCGCCGCCTGTTAACCCTTATCAGGCATCCGGGCAAGGTATTTGTCGAGGTCTCCCCTCCTGTCAACCTCTCCCACTTTCTCCAGCAACCCGAGTGTAGCGGTCGCAGCACCGAGTACCAGGCTTTGGTTCTGCGCCATAAATTACTCAAACAACACAACCGCCACCGCCAGAGTATAACAGGTCCGGTAGTCAAGTCGCGCGAAGAGATCAAGGAAAACATTCTGGCCAGCGAACGGATGCGCCGAATAATGACCAATTACGCCAAAACGCGTAAGATGACGCTCCACGCGGTCAGGAAGAAAGCGGACGAATATCTTGACGAAATAGCTGCAAAATACAACTTTTTCTTCATCCGCATGATGTCAGGCCTTGTGGGCTGGCTGCTCAACACAATGTTTGACGGAACCGTCATCAACAAAGAGGGACTCCAGCAAGTAAAGTCCATGTCCCAAAAGGGCCCCTTGATCCTGGTACCTTGTCATAAAAGCCATATCGACTACTTGATTCTGTCCTACGTGCTTTATCACAACAATATGCCGTGCCCTCACATTGCCGCAGGAAAGAATCTTTCATTCTGGCCCCTGGGACCGATTTTTCGTGCCGGAGGTGCTTTTTTCCTCAGGCGTACTTTCCGGGGCGCCATTCTATACTCCAAGGTCTTTTCAGAATACATCCACAAGCTTCTGGAAGAAGGTTTCAACATAGAGATGTTCATTGAAGGAGGGCGCAGCCGGACCGGCAAGCTCCTGATGCCCAAACTCGGACTCTTGTCGATTCTGCTCAATGCATTCAGACAAGGCGCCTGCGAAGACCTGATATTTGTCCCGGTCTTCATCGGCTACGACCAGGTATTGGAAGAAGATGCCTACCTGCATGAAATAGAGGGAGGCAAGAAGGAACCGGAAAATTTGTCCCAGGTATTACGGGCACGCAAGTTTTTGAAAAAGCGCTACGGTAAAATATACATAAACTTTCACCAGCCCCTGTCCCTGCGCCAAATCCTTGAAAATTTCGACAAGCCGCTTGACCAAATGCCCCAAAAGGAAATCAATGCTCTTTGCCGCAATCTGGGCTGGCGGATCATAAACGCCATTGATCGGGTAACGGTTGTAACCCCTTATTCACTGGCGGCTGCCGCAATCCTGAACTGCCCCCAGCGTCATTTCACCTACGACGACCTTTTCAACATAACCGACACTTACCTCCATTTTCTGCTGTCCCAAAAAGCCCAACTGACAGACACTTTGACCATCGACCCCCAGCGTTCCCTGGAACAGGCTGTTGAAGCCTACCTTCAACGCAAGTTGATAGAACCGATTTCGGCAGACAAAAAGACCGACCTGCGCCAGGCCCTGCTGACTGCACGCTCGGCCGGCCGTCCCCTTCTGGAATACTACAAGAACAACTGCATAGCCTATTTCGTTCCGGCGGCCTTAACAGCACAGGTGGTCCTGGCACAAAATGCATTTCAGTTCGCCTCGGCGGATCTGATGGAAGAATTTGCTTTCCTGCAAGAGTTTTTCAAGTACGAATTCGCCTTCGACGTCAACCAGCCGTCCGAGAACCAACTGCGCAAGGCCGTCAAAAGTTTTATCGACGACGCCATCCTTATACCCCACAAGACCCTGCCGGACACGTATAATATAACCGCTGATGGTCTCCGCAAACTGAAACTATATGCCCGCTTTTTGAAGACTTACTTCGAATCTTACTCGATAGCCCTGCAATACTATAAACAGACTCCACGCAAGAAGATTGGAAGTGGAAAAGAGCGGCTCAAAAAAATAAGAGCTATCGGAAAATCACTTTTGAAAAGCCAGCAAATCGAACTGCCGGAATCCTTGTCTGAAATCAATTTCGGCAACGCTATCAGTTTTTTCACCACCCATGGTATAAAAGGCTCTGAAAACGGCGAGCAGATAAAATACTACGAGCAACAGATCCAACGTTTTCTGCAAGCTATCGACAAATGAAGGCGATGATCCTTGCCGCCGGCCTGGGCACCAGACTGCGGCCCCATACCTTGCATACTCCCAAACCCCTGTTTCCCATCGGGGATAAACCTTTGCTGGAAAGAATCCTGGAACGCCTGGCCGCGGCCGGTTGCCGGGCCGTCATGATCAACACTCACCATTTGGCAGACGCCATCGAAGCCAGGGTATCCAAGCTTGAGCTTCCCATGCGGGTCGAAACCCGCTACGAGCCCCGCATCCTGGGAACCGGCGGTGCCTTGAAAAATGTTGCCGACTTTTGGGGCAACCAACCCCTGCTGGTGATAAACGGGGATATCGACACCAACCTGGACATGGCGGCCCTTTACCGCCATCACCTGGACAACCCTTGCTACGCCACCATGGCCGTCCATGACCATCCCCCCTATAACAATGTAATCGTAGATTCCGGCTCCAGGATTGCCGGATTCCTGGGCAACCAGGAGTCATATTCAGCCCGGACCGGCAATGAGCTTTTGGCTTACACCGGTATCCAGGTGGTCGACCCCAGAGTGGCACGATACATTGCCCCCGGGGAAAAAACCGGTATAATATCTGTTTATCGCCGGGGGCTTGAATCAGGCTGGCGGATAAACGCTTACCGGGTTGAAGGACTCCGCTGGCATGACATCGGAACACCCGGCGGTTACCGCAGGGCGGTCATCGATCACTGGGCCCCCAGGGTATTTGCCAAGCTGAAAGGCAAGGCCGAAAGCCTTGATTATGATGTCCAAAACCTTGAAGGTGACGGATCCGACCGCCGCTGGTTCAGGCTCATAAGCGGCAAGTCGTCAACCGTGGTCGCAGACCACGGCATCCGCCCGCCGTCAGGGGTGGTGGAAGCCGACGCATTCGTTTCCATCGGCCGGCATTTGAAATCAAAGGCGGTGCCTGTACCGGAAATACTTCTATACGATCGTTTTTGCGGTCTGGTTTTCACGGAAGACCTGGGAGACCGAAATCTTCACCAAGAAGTCTGTCTGCGGGGTTCTGGGCGGATCGAAT
>JALVRI010000528.1 GCA_027031325.1 Desulfobacteraceae bacterium | reverse complement strand
CGGTAGTAGGTATCCAGAAGCTTCTTTTCAAGCTCCGGAAATCTTTTCTTCCAGTGATTTTCGGGCGGTTTTTCGTCCTTGCGCCGCATTCCCCGGCGGATGTTGACGGCCCTGACCAGCGTCCGGTACCTGCGGACGGCCTGCTTGAGGCTGTCTTCATCCATCTCTATCCCGGCACCGGCCGAAATGAACTTTGGATAGTTGTGGATATGGTAAGGCGGTTTCAAGGGAAACGAAGACAGGCCGGCGCACATTCCCAAGGCGTCGTCGATGTAATGCATCATCTCCTGCCAGTCGACTATGTCGCAGGTCATCTCAACCGTAGGGTAAAACGGTATCGAATTTTCCCCCCGCGGCTCCCAGTCAAGGAAATACTGCTTGAACTTTTCATCCGGCACCTGGAACCAATCCTTGACGAATTCCTCCCTTTGCTCGCGCTTGGGAAAGGGTGCCTGTGGAAACTGCCCTTCTATCTGGGTGATGTTTATCTTCTCTCCTGTACAATACATGAGAAAGTAGATCGGGTTGAGCATCGAAAGCTTCAGCGGGAGCTGCTCGTGCTTCTTGATGGTATTGTGGGCGTATTTTTCGGCTCCCTTGCCTATCTTTTTCGCCGCCCAGTAGGTTCCGTCGGCCAGCACATCGCCGATACCTTCGCGGCGTACGATCCTGTCAAGCAACCAGTAGAAACGCTCCTCGTTGCCCTCCGGGAAACCGGGCATGTCCTTGTCGGTCAGGATTCCGTCTTCGTAAAGCTCGATGGCAAAAGCCATCACCTGGGGAGTGGAAAAACCGTCCACACCGTACTCGGTTGCCCTCTGGGCTATTTTCAAGCCGAATTCCAGGTCGGAATAGGCGGCCATGGTATAGGTGAGCTTGGTAAAACATTTCATCATGTAGGTTGGCAGACCGGGAAGAGAAATGGTGGCCCCGCATTTCATGGGGCAGTTGTAACAGCTTATCAGCCGGCGGCGGGCCTTTTCCATGGTTTCGGTCCATTCTTTTTCAATTTCCTCGGTCCAGAAACCCTTGCGCCGGACACGCGAATTACCCCAGGAAAAATTCTCGGTATGCCACTTTTCGTCGTGGATCTTCATTTCCTGGGGCGATCCAAGGCCTGCCAGGATCGGCATCACACCGGGGATGGGATGTTCCTCGCGCCATTTGATGTAGTCCAACACCTCGTTGCACAGCTTGATGAACTCTTCGGGCCGGGCGACATTGATGTCGTTGGTTCCCCGCACGGCGATCGCCTTGAGACCCTTGTCTCCCATTACGGCCCCCAGCCCCCCGCGGCTGGCGCTTGAACGGCCTTGTTCGACCGAAGCGAAGTAGACCCTGTTTTCGCCGGCCAGGCCGATGGCCGCCACTTGAATCCGCGGGTCGTTAAGCTCTTTGCGGATCAGTTCGGCGGTCTCGATGGCACCCTTGCCCTGGAGGTGGCTGGCGTCACGCAGCTCTACCTTGTCGTTGTTGATCCAGAGGTAAACCAGCTTGGGAGATTTTCCCCGCAAAACGACCTTGTCGTAACCGGCATATTTCAGCTCCGGCGCCCAGAAACCACCCATCATCGAAAAGCCCATCAGCCTTGTCTGGGGTGAAATGGTGGATACTATGGTGCGGTTGCAGCCTGTGGCAGGGGTACCGCACAAAAGACCGGCACTGAAAATCAACAAGTTTTCAGGATCGAAAGGATCGGTCTCGGGCGGAACCCTGTCCCAAAGCAGCTTGGCATTGGTGCCCAGGCCTCCGAGATAGAGCTCGGTTTCCTTGGGATCGGTGGCGACCTTCTCGATGTTTCCACGGGTCAGATCGACTTCCAAATTAAACCCTGTTTCTGCATACCTCATTTTTTACCCCTGCTTATTGCCTCAATTTACGGCGTATTTTTGGGTTGAAATTATCGGCATGCCGCCTGCAGCCCTGAAAACCGCCCTAAATGCGGAGCGCCCGTAATCGGGCCGCCAGGGCGCCGGCAAACCCGGTTCTGGTTCAAAAAGACTCCGGGGCCGATACTATTCTGGTTACAATATAGCTACTATGTAGTTATATAGACGATCTCTGTCAAGGAAAAATTTGGGGCTGTAAGGCTGCCGCCGGCCCCGCCAGGCCTGCGGGCAGGCCTAACGTTTCGCCCGGGCGACGGATATCAAGCGCTCGCTGGCAGGCAGGGCATAGCCGTTGCCCGGAACGTAATAGCATCCCCTCTCAGGTGAATAGCGGAGGCTGACGATAAACTTACTGCCGGGCTGCGGGCCTTGCAACGTCGCTTCCACGATCACCAGGTAATCCACCCGGGGCAATCGGGGCCCCTTGAAGGTTTCCAACACGTCGGCAGTCACCCTGAACTCCCGGTAGCCGGCCCGGCCGGAGTCGTCCCTGATCTGCCTTGCGATGTTGACATCCTTCACCCTTACAAGCGCCGTGTAAGGTGTTTGGCCGATGTTATCCTCCAACAAGCGGTCCATGAAAGACAGGTCTCCGGAGTGCCTGTTGGCAGCGCAGCCACAGGCAAGGCTCACCAAAACGACAAAAACAAACAACTTTGCGGTCTTCATGATATTCATCTTTCCCCAAGTTTTCTGATTGATTGCGGATGCGGGCCATCCCTATCCTGGATCAAAACGGCGGTCCCGGTCAATTATTTTCCGCTTCCGCTCAACCGGGTGGTCCATCCGGGCTTATTCCGAATCGCAGCCACTTGAACTGTTGACGGAGATGCTCCGGAACCCGGGAGCCGATCCGCCCCATGAAAAGGTTTTCCGGACGCAGGCAGATATTGGGCTCGTTGGTCTGGTACTCGCTGAAACCATGGGGCGTGAAAAGATCTATCAGCATCCTGCGGTACTGCTGAGCGCTTAAACCGGTGCCGTCCAGGTCCCAGGTCCAGGAGTAACCCACCAGGTAGGCTATCATTTCTTCTATCCGGGGATGGCGCATCAGGTGGGCAACGATCCGGCCGGCCAGCCTGTTGGCGCGCCAGCTCCGGCTGACCTCGATGGCCTTCAGTTCGATCATCACTCCCGGGCCAAGCTGGTACCAACGTTCATGGGGCTCGGGGAAATCGAGCACCCCGAAGCCGATTATGGTTTCCTGGGGCCCGAGGGCCAGCACCACGCGGGTGCCGTTCTTGGCTGCTATCTTTTCCAGGGTTTGGCGCTTGGTGTAGATCGATTTGTACTGGGCGTGGCTGCCGAACTGTTCATCGAAGCGATAGCGGTGAATCTGCTGCGGGCTGGAAAAGGAAGATATCGCCACCGCCCCCTTGGCGGTAGTGACGATCTCCGTTTCGGAGCTCTCATGGCTGCGGGTCTGCTGATTCATCGAATGAGGTATCAACCCTTCAAGTGGTATTTCAGCCGGCCCCCGGGCTCCTTGCAACTCAACCGGCCTTTGCGCCCCGAACATTACCTTATTAATAGAGAATTTTCTACTGCCTGGCAATAATCCCGGCCGACATCCGGGGTCCAGTGACATTTCCATACAGCTCAGTTGAGAGTAGGGCTTGCCAAGCGAGCCGGATTTCAAGTATGTTGGAAGGCAGGCAAGAGGTACCGGATCAAAAATCGCTCCATCCCTTGTGGAGGTGCTTGATCATTATCACCATGTCATGGTGATTGCCCTCGACATCTTTCACATAGTCTTTCAAGACGGCGGCTTTGATGAAATCGAACTTGTAAACGGCGTCTATGGCGGCATCCTCGATGCCCACCACCAGGTCACAGCGCAGCTTTTCGAGCCCCTTGTCCATGGCGAGCTGAATCAGGTCCAGCAACAGCCAGGTACCCAGACGTTTCATCCTGAACTCGGGCAGCACCACGATACGGAAACGGCCCACGTGCTGGGTGACACCGAAGGTCCGGAAATGGAGACTGCCATGGCCGATGATACGGTCTTCGCAGAGGGCCACGATCGAATCCACGAATCCATCCTGCATGGCCTTGAACCAGCGCTCGAGAACATCCGGCTTGGTGGCATCGTAACGCATGCACCACCTGTCTTCCACCGGAATATGGGAGTAGAATTCGGCCAATAATTCGCGGTCTTCCGGCCCCAACGGCCTGAGGACGGCTTCGTTGCAATCCTTGAGCACGCATTCCTTTGGGTATCTCACCGCCTTCTCCTCCTTGTCTTTGCCACGGCTTGCAGCGGCGCTATTTTTTTCTTGACTGGCCAAGGTGTAGCTAATATATAGCTAACATGTGACCTTTTTTTATCAAATGAATTTTCTTTAGTAAATAATTTTTTATGCATTTCCCGCCTGGAAAAACCATCAAATTCAAGGAGGATATCTAATGCGTGACCTGAGTTGGCTGCCCAGAGAATCCGGCCGCAAGGATCATTATCTTTGGGGGGAAGAACACTTCTCCACCGAAGCGCCCGGCGTCATTTTTGAAAAGAAACCGATCGTCGACCCCGGCGGAAATCCCGTGGACGGCATTTACTCGGCCTGGATCATCCTCAACAATCCCAGGCAGTACAACAGTTACACAACCGAGATGGTAAAAGGCGTAATCGCCGGCTTCCAGCGGGCATCGGCGGACAACTCGGTGGTGGCCGCCATTTTCACCGCCGTCGGTGACAAGGCCTTTTGCACCGGCGGCAACACCAAGGAATACGCCGAGTACTACTCCAAGCGCCCCAACGAGTACGGGATCTACATGGACCTTTTCAACGGGATGGTCGATTCGATCCTCAACTGTAAGAAACCGACCATTTGCCGTGTAAACGGCATGCGGGTGGCGGGCGGCCAGGAAATCGGCATGGCATGCGACCTCACCCTGGCCAGCGACCTGGCGATTTTCGGCCAGGCCGGTCCCAAACACGGTTCGGCCCCCGACGGGGGCAGCACCGATTTTCTGCCCTGGATGCTGCCCATGGAGCTTGCCATGTGGAACTGCGTCTCCTGCGAAATGTGGAGTGCCTACAAGATGCACCGGCTCGGACTGATATCCAAGTGTGTCCCGGTGCTCAGGGACGGTGACAAGTGGATCCGCAATCCCCTGGTACATACCGACACTTACGTGGCCGACGGCGAAATAGTCTACGGCGAGTTCAAAAGCGGCGAAGAGGCCAAGCAAGCCCGCCAGGTCATCAAGGACACACCCACCGATTTCACCCTTCTGGACAAGGAAGTCGAAAAGGTTCTCTGGACTTTCACCAACCTCTTCCCCGGCTGCCTGATCAAGAGCATCGACGGCGTGCGGATGAAGAAAAAATTCTTCTGGGACCAGGCCAAGATAATCAATCGTCACTGGCTGGCGGCCAACATGAACGGTGAGGCCTTCCTCGGCTTCAACGCCTTCAACACTAAGAAGATAACCGGCAAGGATACCATCGATTTCATCGAGTTCAGGCGACAGATGGCCGCATCCAGTCCTTTCGACGATGAGTTCATGGCCTCAGTACTGGCCAAACCGCAAAAGTAGTCACCAAGGAGGCAGAATGCTGCTTGAAGGCAAAAACGCGATAGTTACCGGTGGCTCCCAGGGTATCGGGACGGCTACATCCCTCGAGCTGGCCCGCGAGGGGGCCAACGTCTGTCTGACTTACCGCAGCCACCAAAAGGAAGCCGAGCAAGTACGGGACGAAATCGTCGCCATGGGCCGCAAGTCCGTCTGCGTAAAGTGCGACATCTCCTCGTTCCAGGAAGCCGAGGCCGTGGTGAAGGCCGCCCTGGAGGCTTTCGGCCGGATAGACATCCTGGTCAACAACGCCGGGATGAACTGGGACGGGGTCAGCTGGAAGATGTCCGAGGAGCAGTGGGACCGGGTGATCGAGGTCAACCTCAAGGGGTACTTCAACTTCGTCAGGCACACCGCACCCCATTTCAAGGATCAGGCCTACGGCAAGATCATCAACGTAACTTCCATCAACGGCCTGCGGGGCAAGTTCGGACAGACCAACTACTCGGCCTCCAAGGCCGGCATCATCGGCTATACCAAGGCCCTGGCCAAGGAATTGGGGGCCTTCAACGTGAACGTGAACGCCGTCGCCCCGGGGTTGATCGAAACCGCCATGCTGCGCCAATCGGATGCCCGCGACAAGATAATCGACATGGCCATGGGTGAAATGGTCCTCAAACGGATAGGCCAACCGGAAGACCTGGCCAACGTGATCGCTTTCCTGGCATCGGACAAGGCCAGGCACATCACCGGTGAAGTCATCAAGGTCGACGGCGGCCAGTATATTTGACGGCAACAAGGAAGTGAAACGATGAAAAAAGCAGCCATAATCGGCGTCGGACAGAGTACTTTCGTCCGCAGCTACCCCGGTTCGATCCGCGAGTTGGCCTTTGAAGGTTTCAAGGAGGCCATGAAAGACGCCGGCCTGACATCCGATCAGATAGACGCCTCGGTAGTCTGCTCGGCACCGGAATACGACAAGCAAAGATCCCCGGCGGGTGTTTTCGCCGAGTACCTGGGCCTCAATCCCGGCCCCACTTTTTACGTTGAGACCCTGTGTTCATCCAGCAGCACCGGGCTGAGGCTGGCATACAGCCTGGTAGCCTCGGGACTGCACGAGACCGTGGCGGTGATCGGCTTCCAGAAGATGTCGGAAATCTCTTCGGCCGAATCCCAGGAGAGGATGGGCCGCGGGGCTGACATCCAGTGGGAAAGTCCCTTCGGAACCATGATGCCGGCCTACTACGCCATGTATGCCCGGGGACACATGGAAGCCTACGGCACCAGCCTGGAAGACCTGGCGGCCATTCGGGTCAAGGCGGCAACCTACGGCCAGCTCAACGACCGGGCGGTCTACCGCAAGCCGGTAACCGCCGACATGTTCAACGACCCGGAAAACATGATGTCCAACCCGGTTGCAAGCCCCCTGCGGGTGGGTGATTGCTGCGCCAATGCCGACGGCAGTTCGTGCATTATCGTGGCCAGCGCCGAAAAAGCCAAGGCGGTCTGCGACAAGCCGGTCTGGATCCTGGGACTGGGGGCGGCCAGCGCCCCGGTCAACCTGGCCGGCCGGGATGTTTTCAACGGCCTGGACGTGGCCCGCCGGGCCGCCGACCAGGCCTACCGGATGGCCGGCGTGGGTCCCAAGGACATCGATGTCGCCGAAGTGCATGACTGTTTCACCATTGCCGAAATGATGGCATACGAAGACCTGGGATTTGCCGAGCGCGGCCAGGGCAAGGAGTTGATCCGGGCCAAGGCCACCTACCAAGATGGTGAAATCCCGGTCAACATCGACGGAGGCCTGCTTTCCAAGGGGCACCCCATAGGGGCCACCGGTGGATCCCAGATCAGGACCATAGTGCTCCAGCTAAGAGGCGAAGCCGGCCAGATCCAGGTCAAAAACCCCCGGATCGGGCTGGTGCACAACATCGGCGGTGTCGGACTCTACGGCAACGTCACCATTCTGGGGATCTGATCACCCGGTGTCACCTGGCCGGGTAAAGCCTGTATTGGGAGGAAACAATGGGCAAAGCCAAAAAGGATATTGACGACCGCTTCAAGAAGTTCGGCACGGTGGGGTTCACCGCCACAACCAAGGTAAACGACTTCGTGACCCACCTTGAAGAAGGCAAGGTGACCGGAACCCGCTGCAAGAACTGCGGCAAAAGCTACTTTCCACCGCGGGCCGATTGCAGCCGGTGCCTCAACTCGGAAATGGAGTGGTTTCCGGTGGAAGGAAACGGCAAGCTGGTCACTTTCAGCCGCCTGAGCTTCGGCCCGGCCGGTTTCAAGGAAGACATACCTTATACCATCGCCGTGGTCGATTACGGCGACTACAAGGTTTTTGGCCGTATCGCCGACGGAATCGATGAGGGCGAGCTTAGTGTGGGAATGGAAATGACCACCCGCGCCAATCGCCTGCCAAACGGCCAACTGAATTACGTTTTCGAAAAAGCCTGATTGAAAAGAAGGGAAACCAGCCATGACGGAATTGAAGTTTTTCAACTACGATCTTACAGACCAGGTGGTCCGGCTCACCCTGAACCGTCCCAAGCACAACGTACTCAATATCGACATGATGAACGAGTTGAACGGTGTCCTGGACCGGGTTGCCGCCGACCAGGACGTCAAATGCCTGGTGCTGGATGCTGAGGGCCCCAGCTGGTGCGCCGGGGTCGAGGTGGCGGACCACAAGCCGGAAATGGTCGATGAGATGATCACCGTCTTCAACGGCATTTTCAAACGAATCGACAAGATCGGGGTTCCGGTTATCGCGGCCGTTCAGGGGGCCTGCCTGGGAGGAGGCATGGAGCTTGCCATCGCCTGTGACATTATCGTCGCTTCCGAGAAGGCGGTTTTCGGCCAGCCGGAAATAAAGCTCGGCTTCTTTCCGCCTTATGCCGCCATCCGGCTGCCCCAACTGGTGGGGCCGGCCAAGGCGATCGAAATCTGTACCACCGGCAAACGGTACACGGCTCAAGAGGCACGCGAGCTGGGCCTGCTGCACCACGTGGCACCTGCCGACGAGTTTTCCGGCTACCTGGAAAAGCTGGTCAAGGAAATCAAGGTCTGCAGCCCTCTTATCATCCGGCTCAACAAGCAGGCGGTCAAGGACAACCTCGGCCTGCCTTTTGACCAGGCCCTGGAAAAGGTGAGCGACCTTTTTCTCAACCGCCTCATGAAAACAGCCGACACCCTGGAAGGCATCAAGAGTTTCGAAGAAAAACGCCGGCCGGTCTGGACCAACAGCTGATAGGCGGCCGCCGGCGCTCATAACGCATGCAAACCGTATCACGAAAAGGAGATGGGACCATGGCTAAAATGGTATCCTGGCAAATGGTGGAACCGGGCAAACCACTTCAAAAAACAGAAGCCGACATTCCTACTGCCGGGCCGGGGCAGGTTGTGGTCAAGGTCGCCGGCTGCGGAGTTTGCCATACCGACCTGGGATTTTTCTACGACGGCGTACGCACCAAGACCCAACCGCCGCTTACCCTGGGCCATGAGATCAGCGGAATCGTCCAGACCGCCGGCCAGGGAGCCGAAGACCTGCTCGGCAAGGCGGTCATCATCCCGGCGGTGATGCCATGCGGGGACTGTGATGTCTGCAAGCAGGACCTGGGCAACATTTGCGCGGCCCAGAAAATGCCGGGCAACGACATCCAGGGTGGCTTTGCCAGCCACATCCTGGTGCCGGCCAACCAGCTGTGCGAAGTTCCCCTGGATGCCGACGGCAAGCCGGCCGGAAAGGCCGATATCTCCCTGGCAGAATTGTCGGTGGTGGCCGACGCGGTCACAACCCCCTACCAGGCGGTGGTTGACTCCGGTCTCAGCGCCGAGGATACAGCAATTTTCATCGGCGTCGGCGGTGTCGGCGGCTTCGGGGCCCAGATAGCCAAGGCCAAGGGAGCCCTGGTGATTGCCATCGACATCGATCCGGCCAAGCTGGAAATGATCGCACCCTATGTCGATGCCACATTCAACTCCAAGCAGATGCCATTCAAGGAACTGCGCAAAGCGGTTTCGGCCTTTGTCAAGGAAAAGGGGCGCCGCCGGACCCAGTGGAAGATCTTTGAAACTTCAGGCACGGCCCCGGGTCAGACAACGGCTTTCGGTCTCCTGACCTTTGGTGCCAACCTGTCGGTGGTTGGTTTCACCATGGCCAAGGTAGAGATCAGGCTTTCGAACCTGATGGCTTTCCATGCCTCTGCCCGCGGCAACTGGGGTTGTGTCCCCAAATAC
>JALVRI010000527.1 GCA_027031325.1 Desulfobacteraceae bacterium | reverse complement strand
AACCAAAGAAATAACCATAGAAGAAAAATTACCGAACGACATCGACTGGAGCAACTACATCGATGAGTATAACTCCCCGGGACGTATCCGCTTTGAAACCGAAGAAAGGGATACGCCGCAGTACGAAGCGTTTGTTTCCAGCAAGGAATCTCTCAGTGATCACCTAAACTGGCAACTCTTGATGAGTTCCCCAAGCGAGGAAGAGAAACGTATAGGCAGCCTGATAATCGGCAATTTGGATAAAGACGGCTATTTGAAGGCTACGCTGGAGGAGATTGCGGACCTGGCCCGGGCACCTGTCGAGCAAGTTGAAAAAGTTCTCAAACTGATGCAAACCTTCGATCCGCCGGGGGTCTGCGCCCGCGATCTTACCGAATGCCTTCTTATCCAGGCCCGCACCCTCGGTGTAGACAACACCTTGGTTACGCGCATAATCGAAAATCATCTCAACCATCTTGAAAACAAGAACTACAGGGCCATTTGCAGGGCCTTGAAAGTAAAGCTTGATGATGTTATCAACGCGGTAAACATTATCACCGGGATGGAACCCAAGCCGGGCCGCAAATTCAGCTCGGAAGAACCCCAGTACATAACTCCTGACATTTACGTCTATAAGCATGAAGACGATTTCGTCATCATGCTCAACGACGACGGCATGCCGAAACTGCGGGTCAATTCTTTCTACAAGGATGCAATAAGTCAAAACAAGGATATCAGCGGGAGTGCCCGCGAATATATCCAGGAAAAACTGCGCTCGGCGGCTTGGCTCATTCGCAGTATCCACCAACGCCAGAAGACCATCTACAAGGTAATGGAGAGCATCTTGAAATTCCAGCGTGAATTTTTCGAGAAAGGCATAACCCATTTGAAACCGATGGTACTGCGTGACGTGGCCGAAGACATCGGAATGCATGAATCCACCATCAGCCGGGTTACGACCAACAAATACGCCTATACTCCCCAAGGAATATTCGAACTCAAGTATTTCTTCAACAGTTCGATAAAACGCGTCCACGGAGAAGCAATCGCTTCGGCCAGCGTTCAAGAAAAGATACGGCGGCTCATTGAAAGCGAAGACCCTCGCAAGCCATACAGCGACAGCAAAATGGCCGAGCTGTTGAAGGCCGATAACATCAACATCGCCCGTCGCACCGTAGCCAAATACCGTGAGATGATGGGCGTATTACCGTCCAACAAACGCAAGCGGTTCTCATGATTGCAACCATCCTGCCGACCGGCTTCGGAATTTTCAAAAGACGACTGGAGACAGCGCCGTCAAGACCGCCGTTTGAATTTGCTTTGGCACCCAACAGATTTCCAGGACACTGCGGAACCGGGTATCCCAGGTTGAAATCCAAAAGCTTACCCCATCTTTCGGAGGATTTTAACGCCATATGGCCAAGCGTAATAGTTTTCCGACAGCCTGTTAAAGAAATTTCCGGCCACCCTAGAAATCGTGTGACCGGTCTTTGGTTTCACCACAAACCAAAAGGAGGCATAGCCTATGCAAACTTCAGTCACCTTCAAGAATATCGCTCCTTCCGATCACCTCAAAGCCTATGTCAGCGACAAGCTGAATCGTTTTGATAAATATCTCTACAACCCTGCCGAAGCAAATGTAGTCCTCTCGGTGGAAAAATTCCGGCATATAGCCGAAATAAACATCGTCGGTGATCGCCTGGCAATCAACGGCAAGGAAGAGACCGAAGATATGTACAGCGCGATCGACATGGCTCTGGACAAACTCGAAAAACAGATCAAGAAAAACAAGGAAAAAATCCGTGAACGGCGCAGCGGCAAGTATAATCGTTCAAAGATAGAGCAAGACATTGTGACAGAACTGGCAGGAGAAGAAGACGGAATTCCACAAGTCGTGGAAAAACGCATAGAGTACAAGCCGATGGATGTTGAGGAAGCTGTCATGCAAATGGAACTCATCGACAACTCATTCCTGGTCTTTACCAATGCCAGGACCGGAAGGGTCAATGTCCTGTATCGCCGCAAGGACGGCAATTATGGCCTGATCCAGCCGAGCAGCTGATCAAAACATCCGGTTCGTTACAGAGACAGATTATTGGTGAAAGTATATGAAAATTCTCGATGCCTTGCATGACGAAGCAATAATAATCGGGCTCAAAGCCTCCCGGAAAGTTGAAGTCATTCAGGAACTGGCGACACCCGTGGCCGAGCTCACGGGTGTCGACCGGGAGTTACTAGTCAGGGTCTTGATGGAACGTGAACGCCTGGGCAGCACTGGTATCGGTGGTGGAATCGGTATTCCCCACGGGAAACTGAAAGAGCTGGATGCGCCCGTATTGGCTTTCGGCCTCAGCCACCAGGGAGTAGATTTTGAATCCATGGACGGACGTCCTACATACATCTTCTTCCTTTTGCTCACCCCTGACGATTCGGCGGGTTTGCACTTGAAGCTTTTGGCCAGCATATCGAAACTGCTCAAGCAGGAAGCCATAAAGGAACAGTTAATGAAAGTAAAATCTCCACTGGATGTCATTAAAATAATAAAGGCGGCCGAGGTCGATATTTGACATTAATTCGTATTACTTGTTCTGTTAAAAGATAATCCAAATGAAAATCAGGCCATTCAAACCAAGCGATGAGGCCGCTGTCGTCAATACCGTCCATCCCGATCACCAGCGAACCGGCATCGGTAAAGACATGATCAAAGAAGCCGAGATGTGCCTTCGGGCTGTGGGGCATCCCAAGATCAATCTGCAGATTTGTCGCAGCAATACTGCGGTGCTTGAATTTTATGATTAAGGCCTGATGATGTTGTCAGTTTCGGAAAACGTCTTGACCGCGATGGTGGAGCATAAAAACCCGCTGGGAAGGGGCGAAGGATAATCGGTTGAAGCGTTCGGTCATCATAATAATAACCGGCTGTTCAGGTTCGGGTAAGAGCACCGCCCTGGCTGCTTTCGAGGATGTCGGCTTTTTCTGCGTCGACAACCTGCCAATCGTACTGCTTCCGGATTTCATTTCAAAGTTCAGCCACCGCCTCGACACAACCGCGGGACTGGCCTTTGTAATGGACTTACGGGATGATGATTTTGTCACCAACTATTCCGGCGTGATTTCGGAACTTGAAAATAACGGTTGGCTGATAAAACTGGTTTTTCTGGAGGCTGACAACACTGTCTTGTTACGCCGATACAGTCATACCAGGCGTCATCATCCTTTGGCCCGGGCAGGCAACCTGCTTGAAGC
>JALVRI010000526.1 GCA_027031325.1 Desulfobacteraceae bacterium | reverse complement strand
ACTTAATAATTCAGTGAAATTGATTATTGTAGGCATTTGAAGTGCATAATCCGGGTTGAAATTTTCAAGCAAAAGGCGGGTTACATAACGCGGGTTGCATACCGGGGCCTGCGAAGCCGGGACAAAAAGCGCTGCAGCACCAACACCAGCGAATAGGCCCCGCCGATCACGCAAAAAGAAACCATGAAAAATACCATGAACATGACCGCCAGGTACAAAAGCCCGGCCAGGATAAAATCTAGCATCGGAGATTCTCCTTCGTCTCGGGTTTGCGTATTCCTAAGCTGCAATTTGGTTGCCAAAATTTCAGCGCGGCGTTCGAATTGTAATTTTTGCCTCAATTCCTGGAGGTTACAGGCATGATCCATCTTGGCCGCAACCTGGCCGTCTCTCATGCTGGTAGGTAAATTTCATGGAAAAAGGGAAATTCATTTCACATTGAAAGGCTGCAAAAGAGTGCAGCACCTGCCGGCCGGCGGAATGACATCAAGATCCTGGTCGCAGACTTTCGTAGAGGGCGATGCCCACGGCCGTGGAAAGGTTCAGGGAGCGGATTTTTTCCGTAATCGGTATGCGGTACAACCAGTCGGCATAACTGTCGATGACGGCCCGGGGCAGGCCCCGCGTCTCGGAGCCGAAAACCAGGAAAAGCCTTTCCGGGCGCGGCATGCTCCAGAAAGAACGGCTGGCTGACTTGGTGAAAAAAAGCATCTGCCCGGCGGCAGGCTGCATTGCCTCCAGGAAGGCCGTAAAGTCTTCCCAGATCCTGGGGTTTACCTTGGGCCAGTAGTCCAGGCCGGCCCGCTTGAGGTGCTTGTCGTCAAGCCTGAATCCAAGGGGCCTGACCAGATGCAGGTGGGCGCCGGCGCCCAGGCAGGTACGGCCGATGTTGCCGGTGTTCCAGTGTACTTCCGGTGCCACCAGCACCACGTGCCGCCGGAGCCCTTTTGTAATCTGTTCCCCCATTGTTCCGGAAAACTCCATTTCGGTTCAGGCCCCCTCAGGATTTTGGCTTGAGGTAGCCCCACTCGACCAGGCGCCGGTAAGCGTAACGTGCGTAACGGCCTTGCCGGACCACCTGGAGATAGGCATGGTAAGCCTCGGCCGCCCGGGGCTTTTGTCCCATTTTCTCGCGACAGAGGCCCTTGAAGAAAACCACGTTGGGATTGCCGGGCAGGCGCTGTTCATAGCCCTTGAAATCTTTCAGGGCCTCGGAATATCTTTTCCTGCCGAGATTCACATATCCCGCCAGGAAATAGGCCTGGGCCTCGGCAGGATATACCTCACGGGCTTCGGCCAAATAGCGGCCGGCCGCTTCAAGCTGCTTTTGAACCAGCTTGCATTTGGCGGCCATCACCAGCCCGGCGTAATCCCCGGGTGCCTGTTTCAGGGCCTTGGCAAACCATTGATCGGCCTCGGTCGCCTTGTCACGGGCCATCAGGGCTTCACCTTTTTGCATGGCCTCAACGGCTCCCTTGATACTGCGCAAGCGGGCGGTGTTGTCCATGTAGCGCTCGCGGTAAACGGGCTTGTCCATGGCCCCGGCGTACTTGCCGCCGGCCCTTTTTTTCGCCGTACGGTAACGCTCGATGCTCATGGGATGGGTGGCAAACAGGATCTGGGTGGCCGAGATCCGGTGTTGCGACATGCTGTTGAGCATGGCCATCAGTTCCACCATCCCCTTGGGGCTGTAGCCCGTCCGCACCATGTATTCCATGCCCAGGGCATCTGCCTGGCGCTCGTTGTCCCGGCTGTAGTGGGCCAGCAAAACACCCGATCCGAGCATCCCGAGCTGGGCGGCAAGACCACCGTAACCGGCATTGCGGCTGCCGACATAGGCGGCAATCCCGCTTACAAGGGCCGAAGTCAAAATGTTCTTGGACATTATTTCAGCCGTATGGCGGGCGTTTACGTGGCCGAGTTCGTGGCCCAAAAGGGCTGCCAGTTCGGCCTCGTTTTCCAGCTTGAGCAAAATACCGCGGGTGGCCGCAATGGTTCCACCGGGAAAAGCATAGGCGTTGATATAAGTGGCGTTGACCGCCTGGAAGGAATACGGCATTTGGGGCCGATGGGTGCGGGCCGCCATTTGCTTGCCGGTGCGATCCAGATAGGCGTTTAGTGCCCGGTCCTGGCTCTTTCCGTAATCGGCCGATAGCTGATGAGGGGATTGGCTCCTGTCGATTTCGATCTCTTTTTCTTCCGAGATCAGCATCAACTGGGACCGGCCGGTTACCGGGTTGGTGGCACAACCGGCTGCCAGGCTCAGGCCTCCGGCGGCCATGAGCTGTAAGAACAGTCGCCGCGAAACAGGTTCCATCATCCAAGGATCCATATCTTTCACCTTTCCAGCTTATTTTCAGCAAGCTGCTCCGCAATAGGGGCAGAATCGATAATCAGGCTCGATCCGGCGACCGCAGGCCGGGCAGGTTCCTGTACTTTTCGCAGGCTCCGGCCGGGGCTTGACCGGGCCTGCGCAATGTTCGCAATACAGAAAAGATTGTCCCTTTTTCACCCGCAGGAGGGGAAGGAAAAAAAGGCTCAGGTAGTGATCGATCCTGCAGGTATAAGCCCGCGCCAGGCCGCAGGCCGGGCAGAGCCGCGGCTGCCGGTCCAGGACAACCCGTTTGGGTTGAATACCGCCTATGAAAAAGAAAAACATGGTCCTTTCCCAACAAGCACGGCCATAGGCTGAAGAGCATACGAACTTTCTCGGTTAATTGGTAAAATCGTTAAAATTTTCTCGGTTTGCAAATAACTTCACGAATTTTCATTGAAAACAGATCCGACTGGTTGGCCGGCTTAAGCACCAGGGCCGTATCGGCACCCCTGGCGGTACCGCCTATGGCCACGATATCATCTCCTGTCAGGGTGCCGGCATCGGCCGCCATGATGGAAACCTCCACGGCCACCTTGGTTCCCTGGCCGAAAAGACGCAGGGTGTCTGCGATCAGCAAGGCCGGGTAGATCCCGCCGTGCTTTTTGGCCACGGCCCGCTCCACCCCCGAAAGGGCGTGGGTAGCTGCCACGACGGTCATTCCCCCGGCCTCCAGGTCCTCCCGTACCTTCGGGGACATGACATTGACGAAAGGCTCCCGGAAACCGCAATGGTAAGTCACCACAACGATTTTGAATCCCTCGAAAATTTCGTGGGCCATCAGCGCCGTGTCGCCATTGCTGGAGGCAACCACAACTTCGTCCAGGCCGAGTTGCCGGCCACGCTCAAAGGCAAGTTCCAGGGTGCGGCGGGTGTTTTCCCGGCCGGGTTTGTCAAAGTACTGCATGCCAAAAGCTCCTTGTCTGCCGCCCTGCATAAAGGGCCGCGTATTCAACGATCCCATCCCGGTTGACAGAAGAACCATATTGTATAAAAATCGTTTTTCCAGTCAATACCGGGATCAACCTTATACCCAGGGACGGCGACCATGATCATCGATTGTCACACCCACATCTTCCCCGGGCCCGTCCGCAGGACGCGCGGCCGTTTCATGGACGGCGAGCCGGCCTTCAAGCTCCTTTATGAGGATCCCAAAAGCCGGTTGGTAGGTGCTTCCGAGCTTATCGCCGCCATGGACGGCCAGGGCGTCGAGCGGGCGGTTGTCTTTGGATTTCCATGGCGCAACCTGGAAAGCGCGCGCCTGAACAATGACTACGTAATGGAGGCGGTGGCCCGTTACAGTCCCCGGCTGATCGGCATGGCCTGCGTCGATGTGACCGTGGCCGGAGCGGAAGATGAAATCCGGCGCTGCCTGGAGCAGGGACTCCAGGGGGCCGGGGAGCTGGCCTTTTACAATTCGGGCATCGATGACCAGGCCCTGGAAGCCCTGGCCCCCGTGATGGAGATGTGTGCCGAACGCCAGGTTCCGGTAATGATTCACACCAACGAGCCGGTGGGTCATATCTATCCGGGCAAAACGCCCAACACCCTGGCCCAGATCTACGCCCTGGCCAAGCGCTTTCCCGCCAACAGGACAATCCTGGCCCATTGGGGAGGTGGAATCTTTTTCTATACCTCGTTGAAAAAGGAAGTCCGCCAGGTCCTGGCCAACGTTTATTTCGACACGGCCGCCTCCCCCTACCTCTACCGGCCGGAGATCTACCGCCTGGCAATCGACCTTGCCGGCCCGGACAAGATCCTTTTCGGCAGTGACCATCCCCTCCTGGCTCCCAAGCGTTATTTCGACGAAATGGAAAAGGCCGGCCTCAGCGGGGACGAAAAAGCCTCTGTCTGCGGATTGAACGCCGCCCGGCTGTTCAACCTGGAATAACTCCGGCAAACAAGCCGGTTTCATTCTTTCTTTTTTGCGGCCGGAAAGATCATCGCCAACATGACCATGCCTGCCACGGCGCTGGCCATCGAACCGATGATAACCCCCAGTTTGGCCGCATCCAGCAGCTCGCCTTCCACCGCCAGGCCGGCAATGAAAAGGGACATGGTAAACCCGATCCCCGCCAGCGTGCCGCCGGCAAAAACAGCCTTCCAGCCCACCCCGGCCGGCAGGCTGGCCACCCGGGCCTTGACCGCCAGGTAGCTGAAGATGAAAATGCCGGCCGGCTTGCCGGCCAAAAGGGCCAGGGCCACGGCCAGGGCCACGGGGTGGGAAAACGAATCACCATTGACCGTTATCCCGGCGTTTGCCAGGGCAAACAAAGGCATGATCCCGAAGGCCACCCAAGGGTGAAGCTTTGTTTCGAAACGTTCCATGGGGGAGATGGATTTGCGCAGGGCGATTTCCATCTGGCGCAGGCGTTTGAAGCGCTGCTCCGGAAGATTGAGACCGCAACCCTGAACTATGGCCCCGGCCTTTTGGACCATCTCCCCCAGGACACCTTTGCTCACCGGCGAGCTTGAAGGCGTCAGAAGCCCGAAAATCACCCCGGCCAGGGTTGCATGGATGCCGGACTGGTGAAAAAAGAACCAGTCCACCACCATCAGGATGACATAAACCGCCACCGATCTTATGCCCAGCCGGAAAAAGACCAGCATCAGACAAACCCCGCCAAAAGCGGCCGCCAGAAATGCAAGTGACAAATGGTCGGTATAGCCCAGGGCGATCACCAGGATGGCCCCGATATCGTCGGCAATGGCCAAAGAGAGCATCATGATTCTGAGGCTGGATGGAACCCGCGGGCCGAGCAGGGTAATGCAGCCGACAACGAAGGCAATGTCGGTGGCCATGGGAATCCCCCATCCGTGGGCCCCGGCCTTTCCATACTGCATGGCAAGGTAGATGCCCGCCGGGACCACCATCCCGCCCAGGGCGGCCGCCATGGGCAGGGCCGCCTTGCGCAGGTCCCTGAGCTCCCCCATGACCAGTTCCCGCTTGACTTCCAGGCCCACCACGAAAAAGAAGATCACCATCAGCCCGTCGTTGATCCAATGCCGCAGGCTGTGGGAAAAATGAAAGGAACCCAGGCCGACAACGAGTTCCGTTTCCCAGAAGGAAGCAAACCCCTCGGCAAAGGGACTGTTTGCCAGGGCCATGGAAACGACGGCAGCCAGCAGCAGGACTATTCCTCCGGCGGCCTCCACATGCATAAAGCGCTTGAAAGGCTCCACGACATGATCTATGGGGGCCTTGGGGAAAATTTTTTCCGGAAAATCACAGCCCGAATTTTCGGTTTGCATGACGGTCGGCTCCTGAATTTACGTTTAGCGGGTTTCGGATGGTTACCGGCGCAGGTTGTATGACGGTGAAACAATCGGATAGATAGGTCAAAAAGAAGTCTTTTCGGGTCAGCTTCCGGCCGGACGAATCTTTTATGACACGCTCAGCCGTCCAAGTCAATTTTGCTGTCCGACCGCCTGTTTGCGACGGGGCTTTGCACTTCAAATGCCTTTGTCCGCCCTCCGCCTCACGTCTTCGGCAAACCTGCCGGCTGCAAAATCCGGGTTCATTTTTCTCATCCCCGGTCCGAGACTCCGGCGCCAGGGTCAAAATTCAAAAAGCAGACCCGATGTAAAACCGCCCGCAACAACCCTTTCGATGATATCCTCTCAAATGTCATAGGACATTCGGATTGATTTCATAAATCAAATGTTCTATCTGGCAGTTTTAAGACCTTCCCGCCGACATGGATGCGGGATGAGATACCGGAAACAGGATGCAAAAAGCTTTATTGACAACCGAATATTTTCAAACCCACCAGGAGCGGGAAAAAGCTTTTGCCGCTCTGGTAGATGGCTTGTTACCCTCGAGGCTTGACGGGCCGGAATGTTTCTGGCGCGATTTCAACCACCTGATCCAGCGGCCGGGCCAGCTCCGGCCATCTGTAACCTTCATTCCGTCCGACCCGCGGCAATGTCTGGCTTTCAATTGCGCCCGCCAGGTGCTCTGGGCCGCCGGCCTGGCTGATGCCCACCCGGGGTCCGCAACCGCCCGGACCATCGATCGGGTCGCCGCCCTGTTCGGCCTGCAGGCTGTCTTGGATCAGCCCATCCGCAGCCTTTCAGGCGGCGAGGCCGCCAAAACAGCCCTGGCCAAGGCCTGGATAGCCTCTTCCAGCGGGCGGCCGCTGGTGATGGCAAGCCCTTCCGGCTGGATGTCGCCCTCCAACACCGAACTGTTGGAAAAAGTCATCGACCATTACCTTGGACGACGAATCCCGGTTTCAATCCTGGCAATGGAGGGCGAAGGCGTCCCTGACCACCTGGATGTCAACCCGGGGTTCGGTGTCGGGGATCCCTCCCCAATCCTGGAGCTGGAGTGCCATCAACTGGAAATTGGCCTGAGCCCCAAGATAAACACCCTTAGCGGCGATAATGTTTTTTGCAAAGTAATGGATACCCGCATTCAACTTGCCTCTCCCTGCCTGATAACGGGGGACAACGGCCAGGGAAAGAGCCTGCTGGCAAAAGCGATTTGCGGGGCCGTATCCTTCAAGGGACGGTTGCACACTGCAAGCCGGGGCAGGAGCGGACCGGGTAGGCTGATCTTCCAGGACGTGGTTACCCAGGCCCTGATGCGCGGCGCTTCCCGGATATTGCAAAGCGGAAATCCGCGGCTGCAAAAAGACTCCGCCTCGATTTACAAACAAATGCAAGTGGCTTGGCAGGAGCATGCGGCCCGTTCCACCCCCCCTGCCAGGGCAGACCGCCTCCTGCGAATCAAGCTTGCCCTGGCCGCCGTCCGCCTGGCAAGCGTCCCGACGGTCTTGATCCTGGACGAACCTGATTGGGGCCTCAGCCGCAGGGCTGCCGAGGCTTTCGTCCTGGCCGTAATCAACCAGGCCCACCGCTTAAAGGTGCCGGTGGTCCTGATTTCCCACAAGCCGTGGTGGTCGCCGCTTGCCAAGAGCAGGATCAAGCTGTTCAAGCAGGCAGAATCGGGGCAAACGGGCTGCAAGTTCACCATAAACCTGATCTTGGAGTCTGACAGGACCTGAAATGAAGACCGCCGCCATCAAAATAACCGGATCTGCTACCCCGCCGCCTGCAAGCGGCTGGAAGTTAAAAATCGCCGTCTTGCTCATCATCGCCGTGCCGGCTTTCAGCGGCTATCCCCTCCACCTGGTTGCCGTCCAGGTGATTCCGGGCATAAGCGCTTCCTGGTGCCTTTATGCCTTGGTTGTCAACCTGGCGGTCCTGGCGTTGCACGGTTGCGGCCGCTACGCCGACATAATCACCCTGGCAGCCATGATCACCATGCCGGTGGTTTTCAGTGGAGCCATCGTCTCCCATCTGGCCGGTCTCACCGGCCTCAGTCCCAGGCCCCCCGCCCTGGCCGCCGTCCATTACATCCAGCTCTGCCTGACCATGCTGGCGGTAATCCCCCTGGCGCTGGGAATCGTAACCAGCATACCTTTTGAGGCCGCCGAGCAGAAATTGCTGCAAAACAGCTCCGGTGTCACCGCCCGGCAGAAAAAGCTTTTAATGATCCTGAGGGTCTTCAACCACATCTGTTTTACCGTCATGGCCAACCTGGTTGAAATAATCAGGGAAGAAAGGAACAACTTTCTGAAGGCGGGAAACGGCAGCCTGTCCGCTTTAATCGGCCTCATGCGCCATGCTGCCGTCGAGTGCATCTGCAGCGCGGTTCAGTTCATCCCTCTTTGGGCGATTGAAATCGGATCTTTGCCAGGTCCGTCACCTTCGATTGCGGAACCGGCTCCCAACTTGACAGATCAGGAGGAACAATGAGCGCATCTGAAATAAACAAACTCTATCTGGTCGGTATCGTGGCCGCTTTTACAACCCTGGCATTTTTAGGCACCACCATCATCCGGGTGCCGCTTCCGGCAACCGGCGGGTATTTCAACCTGGGCGACACCTTTGTAATGGCGGCCGCCCTGCTCTACGGCCCGGCCGTCGGCGGACTGGTAGGCCTTGTAGGCCCGGCGGTAGCCGATGCCATCGGGTTCCCCCAGTTTATCCTGGCAACGGCAGTGGTCAAGGGCATAGAGGGGGTCCTGCTGGGACTGATAGCCGGGACCAGGGCCCGTTCGGTATCGCGGATGGTTTTGGGGTTGATTTCGGCGGTAATCGTGCTGACAGGTGGTTACTTTGTCTTCGAAGCCTGGATCTATCCCTGGCTGGGCGTGAAGATCCCTTTTTTCGCAGTCACCGATTTCAATGCCGCCCTGGCGGAAATCGTTCCCAACCTGCTCCAGGGAACCATAAGCGCGGTTTTGGCCTTTGCAATCGCCAGGGTGATGGGCAAACTCTCGAGGCCTTAACCGCCTTCAAGAGCCAAAACCTCGCCCATCTTTTCCAGGACCGGCCTTATCCCGGCACGGTGTTCCGGCGGCACCATCAGGACTGCTGCCGGCTGGTTGGGTGCAAGCTTGAAGGCTTTCCCGATTACCGAACGGCCTTCCTGGTAAGCCGGGCCGTGCCGGCCGTCATTGAGGAACCGGATCACGTCAGCCAGGTTGCCGAAAAATCCGGGCAGATCAAGCTGCTCCACCACCTGCTGGAAAACGGTATTGACGGTAAGCACCAGCGGATCCATCAAGGCAGCCCCGTTAGGCGGGCATGTTTCGGCAGAGGCCATGGCCCGGCAGCCCAGGGGACGGGCAGGATAAGCCGCACAAAGACCGTCTTCCAGCAAAGGGCAGGGGTGCTTCCCCGATCCCAGGACCTCTTCCGGAACCTGTTCGGATTCAAGGCAAGCTTTGGCAAGGCCATTGATGGTAAGCCGGGGACGAAAACCGGGCTCCAATTCGGCTTCGAGCCGCCGAATAAGGTCCCGGCGCCCGGTTCGGCGGCAGTGTAAAATCAAGAACAAGCCTTCCAGGGTAGTGGCGGTCAGGTCACGGGTACAACAGGTGTGGCAACCCGGGCGGCAGGCAAGTTTCCGCCCGGCCATGAAATCATCATGAAGCCTGTAAAGAGCCTTCAGCTTCTCGATTTTCGACTCCGGACCCATTTCCTTCTGGTCATGCCCTTCCCCGCTGGCCGGTCTTCAAATATTATAAACCCGGCAGCCGTGGCCTTGCTGACACCAAGAGCCGAAACCTACAGGTCGCAGGTGTCTTTACCCGCCGCCGCCTTTTTGGACTCCACGTGGTAGGCGGCGGCCAGGGCAGCGGTACAGCCGTCGGCAGCCGACAGAATGATCTGGCGGGAGTATTTCTGGCGCAAGTCACCGATTACAAAAATGCCGGGAATGTTGGTCTCGCATTTTTCGTCGGTAATTACAAAGCCGTCGGCGTTCATCTTGACCCCGGCCGGCACCAA
>JALVRI010000525.1 GCA_027031325.1 Desulfobacteraceae bacterium | reverse complement strand
GTCGTTTCGGTAAGTCCGTAGCCTTCGACGATCACGGCCCCGGTGCGTTCCTCGAATTCGCGGATTACCTCCACCGGCAGGGGGGCGCTGCCTGAAAAGCAGCCCTTGATGGAAGTCAGGTCGACCTTTTCTATATCAGGGTGTTGCAGCATGCCGATATACATGGTGGGTACCAGGGGAGCGAAGGTGGGCCTGTACTTGGTGATGGCCTCGATCAATTGGGGCGGTTGGGGCTTGGGTACCAGGATATTGCCCCATCCTAGGTAGATGGCCAGGTTCATGGCGGTGGACAGGCCGAAGACGTGGAAGAAAGGCAGGGCTCCCAGCATGATTTCGTCATGACCGAATTCCGGAAACCAGGCCCGCAACTGCTGGACCTGCTTGCTCAGGTTGGCGTGGGTGAGCATGACCCCCTTGGAGACACCGGTGGTGCCGCCGGTGTATTGGTACATGGCAACCTGGTCGAAAGAAAGTTCCGGCCTTGCTTGCATGGGGCCGGCGGAAGCGATCAACTGTTTCCAGCGGAAAAGATCAGGTGCCGGCTCCACCTTGGCACCCAGGCCTTTCTTCCTGGCAACCAGGGGAAAGAGGAGGTTTTTGGGAAATGGCAAGTAATCACCTATGGAAGTGTATACTATCTGGCGGATGGAAGTCTTGGGCCGCAAAGCCACCATCCGTTTTACCAGCAGGTCCAGGGTTATCAGAACCTTGGCCCCCGAATCATTGAACTGGTGTTCCAGTTCCCGGTCTGCATACAGGGGGTTGTTCATGACGGCAACCGCTCCCAGGCGCATGATGGCGTAATAGGCCGCGACGCAGGGGATCAGGTTGGGCAACAAGATAGCCACCGCATCACCTTTACCGACACCGAAATCCGCCAGGCAGGTTGCAAAGCGGTCCACCATGTCATTGAGGCCGCCAAAGGTCAGTTCGTACCCCTGGAAATTCAAGGCCATCTTGGCCGGAAACCTTTGGGCCGAGCGATCCAGGAACTCCGGCAGGCAAGTCTCCTCATATTCCAGGTGCTCGGGAATGCCCTCACGATAATAAGCCAGCCATGGTTTGTCTTGATATCGAACCGCGTTTGCCATGCGCACCTCCTCTCAAATCTGTGATGAAGCAGCAAAAAGCCCGGCCGGATCAGGCGGACGACCTGCAAAAACCCGCAAACCGGGCGAAGAGGCACCTTTGCCGGGCGCCGTAATCACTCACCGCCCCTGGCCGCTGTTTTGCGGATTATAACCTAATTTTACGAAATTGGCTATGTTTTCTTATAGATATATGCCCCCTGTTTCACTAATGAGCTGTCGGCCACAATCTTCATATTTGACAGGACAGCCTCGGGTATGGGAAAGAAGGTCGCTGGATGAAAAGCCAGCGCGCCGTTGCTCCAGTACCGCCTGCAGGTATAATGTCGCTTTCCGCCGGGCTTTTGCTACGGCAAGAACCGTCTTGACGCAGATCGGGTCATATGCGGCCCATACCTGCTGCCAGGGTGCCTTAACCTCCGGGGCGCACCGTCCCCGGGTTGCGGGAGGGTGTAATCCACCTTTCCCCGGCAGGAAAGGCTCGCCTGCCCGGCGGCAGCCTGACAAATTTTTGCTTGACAGGGTTGTCGGCCACGGGTAATGAATGAATGCTCATTCATTTTGATAACCTGCAATTATCACAGATGAAGGGAGTTGAAAAGTAAAAAATGGAAACTGCGTTGATACCGCCCGCCAAGTATTTTTTTCTCTTCATACCGACGGTTATTTTCTCCATACTCATACCCGTCATGGGAGTTGCCCTTTTCACTTACATCATCGCCATAAGGTCTGCTCCCCTGGTCAGGGCGGCTCCCGACAATCGGCTTGACAATATTTTCCAGAGAGTCCGCCAGCTGATCAAGATCTGGCTTTTGCAATGGCGCCAGCCGCGCTACCGGACGGCCGGTATCCTCCATATTCTTATTTTTGCAGGTTTTCTGGTTTTGAGTATCCGTTCCATGTCCATGGTGGTGATCGGGGTCTTTCCCCATTTCGTGCCACCCGGATTGGGAGGGACAGCCGGCGTGGTGTACAACATTTTCAAGGATTACGCCGCCACCTGGGTCCTGGTGGCGGTGGTGCTGGCCGCCTGGCGCCGGGGGGTTGTCAAACCGGCCCGTTACGCCGTGCCTCCAAAGTACGGCAAGGACCATACCTGGGAAGCTCTTTTCGTCCTGGGTATGATCGGGGCCTTGATGCTTAGTGAAAGCCTGTTTGAAGCCACCTTGGCGGCCGCTCAAACCCAGCAGGGACAGCATGCCGAACTGCTGGCTCCCCTCAGCCTGGCATGGATCTTCAAGCACGTTTTGGCAGGCAGCTCCCAGGCCACCCTCCAGGGGCTGCACATCGCCGCCTATTATATTCACGACCTGGTCTTTTTCTCCTTCTTGTGCTTCCTGCCCATGGGAAAGCACTTCCATGTGATCACTTCGATCTTCAACGTCTTTTTCATGCGTATCCGCCGCGGAAACATCAAGCCGGTGCGGTACGGGGTTCCGGACGACAAGCTGGACGACCTGGAATCTTTCGGGGTCAAGAAACTGGAGGATTTCACCTGGAAGCACATGCTCGATTTTTATTCCTGTGCCGATTGCGGCCGTTGTTCGGACAATTGCCCGGCCAACACCGTGGGACGGCCCCTGTCGCCGCGCTTTATCAGTATCAAGGCGCGTGACCTGCTTTTCAAAAATTACCCCATCTATCCTTACAAGGCGCCTTTCAAGGTCGGCCAGGAGGTGATCGGAACCATTTACGAAGAAGACGAAATCTGGTCGTGCACCACTTGCGGAGCCTGTGAGCAGGAATGCCCGTTGGCTATTGAATACATTGACAAGATCGTGGACCTGCGCCGGGCGATGGTGGACGATGGAATGGTTCCCCAATCCCTCCAGAAACCCCTGCGAGCCCTGGAAAAAAGGGGGAATCCATGGGGGAAGCTGGAAAAAAAGCGGGTGGAGTGGACCAAGGAACTGGCCGAGGAGGAAGCTGTCAGGATCCTGGACGGCAAGCAGTCGGCCGAGCTGCTTTACTTCGTGGACAGCATTTCGTCCTTCGATGACCGGATGCAGGAAATAGCCCGGGCCACGGCCCGTGTTTTGCGGGCCACCGGGGCGGATTTCGGTATCCTCGGCAAGGCCGAAAAAGACAGCGGTCACGAAGTGCGGCGTTTTGGAGAAGAGATGCTCTTTCAGGACCTCAGGGAACAAAACACCGCGGCCATAGAAAAAGCAGGGGTTTCCAGGATCGTCACCGCCGATCCCCATGCCTTCAACGCCTTGAAAAACGATTATCAGGAACTGCCACCGGTCCAGCACATCAGCCAGTACCTGGCGGATCTGATCGCCGCCGGAAGGTTGAAATTCAAGCCTCTCCGGGAAGATGGCAAGGTCTATACTTACCATGACCCCTGCTACCTGGGGCGCCACAACGGCCTCTACGATGACCCGCGGTCAGTCCTGGATGCCATCCCGGGCCTGAAGAGAGTCGAGATGGAGCGCTGTCGCGACCGGTCTTTTTGTTGCGGCGGTGGGGGATTGATGCTTTTCTACGAGCCCCACGAAGATGAAAGGATGGGGGTCGTCAGGGTGAAGATGGCCGCCGCGGCCGGGGCCAACGTGATCGTCACCGCCTGTCCCTTCTGCCTGGTGAACGTCGAAGATGCCATCAAGGTTGCCGGGCTGGAAGGAAAGCTCGAGGCCATCGACCTTGCCGAGCTGGCGGCCCGCCAGTTGTAAGGTATTACCGCAAGCTGCCTTGTGAAAAACGGCAAGCCGGGCCGGCACTTTATACGCCGGCGGCCGTTGCCGGTGGAAAGATATTGGAGAATGAAAACCCTAACCATCAAAGTTTCAGGGAGGATCGAACATGGAAATTCTGGTGTGCGTCAAGAGGGTCCCTGACACCGCTGAGAACGAGATCGAGGTCAAAAGCGACGGGACCGACATCGAACGCGACGATCTGGTCTACTCGGTCAACGAGTGGGACAATTACGCAGTGGAAGAAGCCATCCAGATCAGGGACAAGGTGGGTGGCTCGGTTACCGTGGTTACCGTCGGCGACGAGGAGTCCGAAGAAGTGCTGCGGCGTGAGATGGCTATGGGCGCTGACAACGGCGTATTGCTTTCCGACTCGGCTTTCGAAGGATCCGACGGCAAAGCGATTGCCTCCATTCTCAAGGCCCAGGCCGAGGCGGGCAACTACGACCTGATCCTGTGCGGAGCCCAGGCCGATGACGGGGCCGGTCAGGTCGGCGGCATGCTGGCCGCCATGCTCGATTGGCCCTACGCTTCCCTGGTGAACCACATTGAAATCATCGACGATAAGAAGGTCAAGGTCGGCCGTGAGATAGAAGGCGGCAACCAGGAGCTGAACGAGATCGAGCTTCCCTGTGTCCTTTCCATTCAGACCGGTATCAATGAGCCGCGCTATGTCGGCATCCGGGGTATCCGCAAGGTGGCCTCGGTGGACATCCCGGTCAAGGGCGCCTCTGATCTGGGAATTGATCCCGCCACGGTGGGTGAGGCCGGGGCCAAGGTCAAGCGCCTGGACTACTTTGTGCCTGAGCTGGGCGAGGGGGCCGAAATCCTCGAAGGCAGCATGGAAGAGAAGATTGAAAAATTGATTGAAATGCTCAAGGCCAAAGGAGGGCTGAAATAATGGCTCAGATTTTTGCATATATCGTACACAAGGGTGGAGTGATCGACGATACTGCCGCCGAACTGGCGGTGGCTGCAAAGAAGATCGATGCCGGCGCCGATGCCACGGCCATCGTCACCGGCACCGGAGCCGACCTGGACACGGTCTGTAACGAGGCGGCCAAGCTCTTTTCCCAGGTCTGGAAGTTCGACAACCAGGCTCTGGCCTATCCCAATGCCGAAGTTGTCCGCAAGCTGCTGGTGTCCGTTTTGCCCAAGGATGCGATCTTTTTGGTGCCCCACGACACCTTCGGCATGGACCTTGGACCCGGGTTGTCCATAAAGCTGGACGTGCCTTACGTTCCGGACGTGATCGAAATCGAGCCCGCTGAAGGCAGCACTTTCAAGATGGTGCGCCAGGAATACAGCGGCATGGCCCATACCCACGTCGCCTGCGACCTGGGCGCGGGAGGGGTGATAACTCCCCGGCCGGGAGTCTTCCAACCCGGGGATGAAAGTGATGCCGGCGGCCAGGTGAGCGACAAATCCGATCAGGTGGGAGACCTGTCGGCCAAGCGCCGCTTTCTCGAAGTGGTGGAAGCCGAAATGGGCGACGTGGACATCACCAAGGCCGACGTGCTGGTGTCCATCGGCCGCGGCATCGAGGACGAAGAAAACATCGAGCTGGCCGAAGAGTTGGCCGAGGCCATGGGCGCGGTGGTTTCCTGCTCGCGACCAATCGTGGATGCAAAGTGGATGGAAAAGTCACGCCAGGTGGGCACATCCGGCCAGACCGTAAAACCGAAGGTTTACATGGCCATGGGTATTTCCGGATCCTTCCAGCACTTAGGCGGTATCAAGGGCTCGCCCTTCATGGTGGCGGTCAACAAGAATCCCAAGGCCCCCATCTTCCAGGTGGCCGATGTTGGCATAGTGGAAGACATCCTCGAGTTCATGCCCGAGATGACCGAAAAGATCGAGGAACTCCAATAGGGGTTGCCAAGGTCCGGATGACATGCTGAAAGTTGCCAGCAAGGATTGATCACAGCCGCCGGGTGCCTGGTCTTCAGGAACCGGCGGCTGTTGTTTTGGGCAGAACGGGTTCAACCCGGATTATGCACTTCAAATGCCTCAAATACTAATTCAATGCGGGCAAAAGGATTTTGCGCGGTGAAGGATGTATTGATCCTGGCTGACATAGAGGGCTCTTCAGGGTGCTGGGATTACGCGGCTTCCGCCTTCAAGACCGATGCCTGGGCGCGGGCTTGCCTGGAGATGAGCCTGGACGTGGATGCCGTGGCCAGGGCCCTTTGTGACCATGGGGCCGGGCGGGTCGTTATCCAGGATTTCCATCGCACAGGATACAATCTGTTGCCCGAACTGATCGACAGGCGGGCGGTGGTAAGATCGGGATACCGCAGCGGCCCTGTGCCCGGGGTGGGACATCCGGGCAAATGCCGGCTGCTGGTTATGCTCGGCATGCATGCGGCCTCGGGCACTCCCGGTTTCCTGCCCCACACCCTGACATCCAGGATTGATGCCGTTTTGGTCGCCGGAAAGTTGGTGAGCGAGGCCGAGCTGTTTGCAGCGGCCCTGGCGCCTTACAACTTGCGGCCCGTCTTCCTGAGCGGTTGTCCGGAAGCCTGTCGCCAGGCTCGCCGGGACCTGCCGGGAATCGTGACTTTTGCCATCGACAAAAACGTGGATCCCCGGCGGTTCGACGTACTTGCCTGGCGCAGGCGGTTGGCAGAAGCCGCGGTTCGGGCCATGGATTCGGCCCGGGGACAGGTTTACCCCCTCGAAGGACCTGTCAGGGCCGAGGTCGTTTTACGGCAGGCCGGCCGGGAAGCCGGGCGGATCGCCTCCCGCTGGAAGCTGGAATGCAGGGGGGACAGGGTAATAGTGGAGGCAGCCGATATGGCCGACCTGTATCGCCGGCTGGTGCATGTCTGTTATCTGACTCCCCTGGCAAAAACCTTCCTGCCCCTGAGTATCGGGCTGGCCAACCTCAGGGGGCGGATGGGCTTGACTTGGGCAAGACGCAGGCTCAGGCGCTGGGGATACCTATGATCTTGTGCAGCGCCGACCCCGTGGGAAAACCGGATGATAAGGATTGACAACCTCAACAAGAGCTATGGCGGCCAGGTTCTTTTCCGGGACCTCAGCTTCAAGGTAAACGCCAAGGAAAAGATCGGCCTGGTGGGCCGCAACGGCCATGGCAAGACCACCTTGTTGCGGATAATCACCGGAGAAGAGGATTACGACTCGGGCACGGTGGAAATCCCGCGCAACTATCGACTCGGTTATGTCAGCCAGAAACTTGTGTTTTCCCAACCCACGGTATTGCAGGAGGCCATGCAGGCCCTGGGGGCAAACGAGCGTGGCCATCACTGGAAAGTGGAAAGAATTCTGGCCGGCCTCGGTTTCGGCCCTGGTGACATGCAGCGGCGGCCCGGGGAGTTTTCAGGCGGTTTCCAGGTCAGGCTCAACCTGGCCAAGGCTCTGGTGGCCGAGCCTGACATGCTCCTGCTGGATGAACCGACCAACTACCTGGACATCACCGCCATTCGCTGGGTCGAGCGCTTCCTGCTCAACTGGTCCAGGGAGGCGATTATTATCAGCCACGACCGCAGCTTCATGGACAAGGTGGTAACCCATGTTGTGGGTATCCATCGCAAAAAGGCCCGCAAGGTGGCCGGCGATACGGGCAAGTATTACTTCCAGATAGCCCAGGAAGAAGAGATTTACGAAAAGACCCGTCGCAACCAGCAGCGCCGCATAGAGCAGATGGAACAATTCATCAACCGCTTCCGGGCCAAGGCCCGCCTGGCCAACCTGGTGCAGTCCAGGATCAAGACCCTGGATAAGCTGAAGCCGGACCGGAAGCTGGAGAAGATGCGCTGCCTGGATTTTACCTTCCGTTTCAAGCAATCGCCCGCCAAGCAGGTTCTAAGAGCGCAGCAGATAACCTTTGCCTATGCGGGGCAACCACCCCTGATCGAGGGCTTTGATTTGACCGTGTCCGCCGGAGACAGGATCTGTATCATCGGTCCCAACGGGAAGGGAAAAACCACCCTCTTGCGTCTTTTGGCAGGTGACCTGAAACCTGCGTCGGGGAAAATCACCCGCCACCCGGAAGTTGCCTCCGGTGTATACACCCAGACCAACGTGGAGACCCTGGTGGGGCATCGGACCGTTGAAGAGGAAATCCTTTTTTCGCATCCTGATGTCGACCGCCAGAGAGCCAGGGATATTTGCGGGCTGATGCTCTTTGAAGGCGACAATGCTCTCAAGAGAATCCAGGTTCTTTCCGGCGGAGAAAAATGCCGGGTGATGCTGGGCCGCATCCTGGCAAGGCCGGTGAACCTGCTGTTGCTGGATGAGCCCACCAACCACCTGGACATGGAGTCCTGCGACGCCCTGCTTGCGGCCCTGGACAATTTCCCGGGGGCCCTGATCATGGTTACCCACAACGAGATGTTTCTGCATGGGCTCGCCCGCAGGCTGGTGGTTTTCCAGCGGATGCAGCCGGCTGTTTTTGAAGGCGGTTACCAGGATTTCCTGGAAAAAGAAGGCTGGCTCGAGGAAGAAGCAATTACCGGTTCGGTCAAGGAGGGCCGGGCCGGGCAGGGGTGCCGTCTTTCAAGGAAAGACATCCGCAGGCGCAAGTCGGCCATCGTGGCCGAGCGATCAAAATCCCTCAAGCCGGTCAAGCAAAAGACGGCCTTGCTTGAAGGTGAGATCGAAAAGCTGGAACAACACCTGTCCCGTCTCAATCAAAAGCTGGTGGAAGCTTCCTGTAAGGCGGATGCGGCCGGCATAGCCACCTTTTCCCAGGAGACCAAAAGCTGCCAGCAGCAGATCGACAGATGCTATCAGGAGCTTGAAGCATTGTACCGGGAGCAAGAGAGGCTCGAGGCGGAATTTGATGAGCGGATGCGAAGACTCGGTGTAGATTGACCCCCCCCTTGGAAAGTCCAACCTTCCTCCGCCCAAAAGGTGGAGTTCAATCGGTGAAGAGTTCTGAAGGCATTTGAAGCCGCAAGGAGTTTGCGATTTTACCGAATCTGCTTTCTTGCCGGGCAGTCGAAGTACTAGAGTCCGTTTGCCTGCCCTTTGTCTCGCATCTTCGCCAAACTCGCCGGCTGCAAAATCCGGGTTCAAACCATGCGCTCAAAGGAGGTTGCGAAAAAGTTCACGGCGCGTCAAGTGAATCGTTCTTGCAGTGGCCGGGCCTAGGGGCGTAATCGACCCTGAAGCCGGGGGTGCAAAATTGCGCATTTTGTACATCTCCAGCCAGTATGTCTGATCGTAAATTCACCGGATGTCCTGATCCCCTGGTTTGTACGGCCGTCTGATCTTATCGAAAATCTTTGTAGTTTATCCCGTACTTGCGGGCCTTGTAGCCGAATTTGCGGACCGTGGTCATGAGGATCTGGGCCGCCATGGTTATGTTGCCGCGGGTGTTCTTGAGGGCGTCTATCAGCATTTCCCTTTCCAGGTTGGCCACGGCTTCCTCCAGTGAAAGCTGGGGCAGGGTGCCGGATTCTTTGCCGGTCTGCAAGGTGGGCGGCAGGTGGTAGCTGTGGATGACTCCTCCTTCACACAGCAGGACGGCCCGCTCGATGCAGTTTTCAAGTTCGCGGACGTTTCCCGGCCAGTGATAGGCCATGAGCATGTCGATGGCCGGTGTCGAAAAGCGCCTTATGGGCTTGTCGTTTTCCTGGGCGTACTTTTCCAGGAAGTAGTCTGCCAGCAGCAAAATGTCGGTTTTGCGTTCACGCAAGGGGGGCATGTAGATGGGAAAGACGTTGAGGCGGTAGTACAGGTCGCCCCGGAAGCTTCCGTCTTCCACAGCCTGTTCCAGGTTCTTGTTGGTGGCGGCGATTATGCGCACGTCAACCTTGATGGTACGATGGCCTCCGACCCTTTCGAATTCTTTTTCCTGCAGCACCCGCAGCAGGTTGGCCTGCACGTCCAGGCCGATGGAGCCGATTTCATCGAGGAACAAGGT
>JALVRI010000524.1 GCA_027031325.1 Desulfobacteraceae bacterium | reverse complement strand
CCGCATCGGCCATGAAATGCCTTATTACCGGCTCCGCCAAAACTTCCACGGTTTGGGATTTGGATGAATAGCGCATAACGAACCCGGCCAGCTTGCCGGATACCAGAACCGGCAGGGTGAGATTGGCATAACGGTACTGCAAGGATTGGTTAAGCCGGTAGGTAAGAAAGTAGTCACCGAAAGGATAGGTGCCCAGGTCGACTGAAGTTATTTCTCCCCGGCTGGGGACTACATCTCCGTTCGGCTTTACCTGCAGCACGGTCAAAACCGACTTGGGCCTGATTCGGTCCGCCAGCTCAATGGGGGCCAGTCCGGTGAGAAAACGGGGATCGCTAGGCTTGATGAGGGCCAGATTGGCTTCGTAGTCCACCACCTGAACGTTGCCCTGGCATTGGCGCTGCCTGTCCAGATCCTCGAGCTGGATGTAGCGTTGATTTGCCACCAGGTTCGCCGTAACCAGAACCAGGCCGCCTTTTACCACCGCTCCGACGGCCTGACGGGTGGCAGGTCTCCGATTTTGCCAGGGGCGATGAAAATACCAACCCTGGGAGGTAACGGTAACTTTGACGATGGAGTATTTGGGGCTCTCGGCCCTCCCGTCCGTTGATGATCGACCGGCTGTGAAAAAACTGCACCCGCCCAGGGCAGCTGCGGCCAGTAGGGATAACACCAGAATATCGATTGAAAATGGTCGCTTTTGCCATATCATCGGTCAGTTTTCCTCCATTGCGCAGGGACAATACCTCCTTTCAGGTAAGCCTGCTGCTTTATGCCGTACTTTTCGATCATGCGCTTTTTGGCCGCGGAGGCCGCCTTGGCCGTCAGGACGATGGGCCGATTGTTACCCAAGAGCTCGATCACGTAGAATTCAGAATCGGCTTCAAGCTGACGGTAGAGCTCTTCCAGGGTGCGTACCGCTTTGCCGTTGACCCGGTCTACGATGGCATTGGTGAATCTTTTGAGGTGTATGTTGGCCGGATCGGGAATGATCCGGCTGATGACTATCACCTCCGGGTGATCGCGGTAAATCCCTTTTTCAACGAAACGGCTGTAAAAATAGCGCAGTTCGACGCTTGTTTTTTGAAGGATGGAAAAAAGCGGGTTCGAAAGGGGTTGGAATACCAGTCCGGCAAACAAGACGTAGCGCGGGCGCTGGTCGTGCCGGTTGGCAAGCATCAAGTAAGGCCAGGGCATGGTCAGTTCGATCTTGACCTTTTTCAGCCTGCCTGACCGCATGATCTCCATCTCGACGTGATCTCCCTTGAATTTGCGTTCCACAACCTCGTTCAGCAACAACCGGGCGCCGTCCATGGCCACGTAACCGTCGCTGAAGATCGGTTTGCCGTCGATCTTGAGCAGAACATCACCTGTTTCCAACACCCCGTAAGCTCCACCGGCTTCCATAACATCGCTGACCATGACGCCGTAATCGCCGGGGGCGAGCCCCAGCGCCCGCCTCTGGGCGGGGTTGATCAGGGGAAAGAATTGAATCCCAAGATCGACATAGCGGTCGTAGTGACCGTCTGCAACATCTTTGAGGAAACGCCGGATCACCGGAACCGGGATCATGTAGCCGACGTTTTGGGCCACCAGGCCCGAGTAACCCTGAAAAGCCACCCCTACCACCCGGTTGTCCTGCAATACCGGACCTCCGCTGTTGCCAGGATTGATGGCGGCATCTATCTGGATGGCAAGATGGCTGTCAACACCGGAGTGGGAGTATACCTGGTAATCGATGCGCGAGACCACCCCCCGTGTGACCGATATCCGGTCACCTCCGATGGGATAACCTACGACGGTGACTTCCGAGTCAAGATCCGGAACTCCTCCGATTGCAAGTGGCCTGGTTCCGGCAAAAAAATTTTTGTCTACAACTTCCAGCAGGGCAAGATCGCAGTCGTGGGCGATGTAACTCACCCGTGCTTCGTATCGCCGCCCGTCACCTTCTTTCTCGATGGTTATGAACCTGGTGTCACTGGAAACATGGGCATTGGTCAAAATGCGGTTGCCGGAGATTATGAAACCGGAACCCCAGCCGGTAGTAGTACGGCCTGGTGACCAGGGCACCCGATAATCGGGCTGCTGGGCCACCACCTGGATCCTGACAACGCTTTTTCGGATGTTTTGCATGTCACTCTGGGCCAAAGCCTTGCATTCCAGGCAGGCATCCAGGCCCGGGCCGATAAGAAACAGGCAGAGCAGGAGATGATATATCTTTTTCATCATTCCTTCCGTATGATAACGGTTGTCCCCCGGCATGGCGGAAGTGGCAAGCCGACATGCCTTGCGGTGGATGTGAGTTGCTGGCAGTATGCTAATACAGATTGTCGCCCATGGCAAAGATAATTGACAGTAGCATAATTTTATGACCGGGCACCTTTTAATTAGGCACGTTTGTGGCTTGGCCCTATCAATTGAAATCTTTTCGGGCGACCCGGGTTCAGAACCCTGTAAAGCAGTACTTCAACCCAGGGTGGTATGGGCGAAGGCTTCGGTTGTGCCCAGGTTGCGGCCGATGAAAGTCAGGCTGGGCTTGATCATTGAAATTTTGTAGAAATTCTTTTTTAGTACCTCCAGCCCGAATGGATGAACATGGTTCAATTCGGTCGTATTGATGATTACGTTGACACCTTTTTCACAATTGGCCTTGAGAACCTGAATAAATTCGGCGGCACTACTACCGTCCAGGTCTCCAATAAGCTTGAGATGAAGACTTTCACGCGTCCGATGGATGAATATCTTGAAATTAGTCGCCATGTTTCCCCTTTCAAAAAATTCGTGCTACCTTCGGCCGGAGGCGAAAAAAATGAGAGTTGAAAATCCGTAAGTCTTTACCAAAAACCTTAAGATCAGCTCGCCAATGTTTTAATGCAAGTTTTGGGCCGAAGTAAAAAAACAATTTTCTCTACTTGCTAATTGCTTAAAATTCAATAAGTTGTAATCTGGTATGGTCTGCCCCGGCAATGGCGGCAAATTGAGAGAAGGGCGCTTCCAAGGCCTTTGTGGATTTTTTTTCACATCTTTTCTGAAAATTATGTGGTTCTTTTGACTTATTTAGCTTGCGCCCCACTTTTTTTATGGTTAATCTTTCTCAGAAAAGTTCGGTCGGAAATCCCAAGGATGATATGCAAAGACGTGGTGCGGCCATGATGAAATGCGAACGCTGTAAATGTGAAACCCATGTAATATATGTCACCAAGAAGAATGGGAAAATATGCGGTAAATGTAAATTGGAACTCACCCGCTGCAGTTGTCCTCCCGATTCGTCCCAGTCCCGCTCGAAATCGAAAAGTCTGGGACAAGGATAAGGTCCTGGATTAAAACCGGCAGCCTTTCCCTTCCGGCCATCCGGCCCCCAAAATAGACCCGCGCTGCCGGGTTATTTTATCCTGGATTGCGCCTCCCCATCTAATTCGGCTTGCCTGTCTGGAGGCCTTCTTCCAGTCGCCTGCTAATGATGGACTTCGATTACTTCCGGAGCTTGGCGCCCGCCGCTTTTCCGGCAATAGAGATAGCCGCTTCTTCCCAGGGATGATACTCCATTTGCATAGAAGTAGCCCGGCTTTTCATTGGGATTGTCGATCCTGAATCCCAATCTGTTTGCAATCAGTTTTCCAAGCTCGTAATGGGTGGGCCACCTTAGTTTTTTGAACCGCTCGACAAATGAGTTTTCAGCGCCCAGACCGTAGAACATTATTGGAACCATGTACGATTCCAACACCAGGTGGTCATGACCGAACAACCCATGCTGCCCGAAAAGTTCGCTGTGGTCTGAAGTGAAAAAGAGATATACCGGAGGTTCAAACTTAGATTCAATATATTCCAGCAGTTGGCTGTAAAGAAAATCGTTGTACAGGACGGCATTGTCGTAAGCGTTGCCGTTGGCCGTCTTGAAATCCAGGTTCTTGGTTGGAAATCTGGCTATCTGGGGACGGTGAGCGTAATTCCTGGCGTAGGGGGCGTGGATATTGCGCTGATGCAAGACGATGAAATTGCGATCGGCGAAAGTTACGTTTTTCAGCAGCCGCAACAGGCCCTCGTCATGGAAGCGGTCGAAAATTTCAGAAGCCGTATCGTAGGTTATCATGGTGTCGATGAAGCTGGTCTGAACACCGTTGAGACAGTTGGCTTTTTGGGCTGAAATGTAAATCGTCCTGAACCCGTGTTTTTTGGCCAGACGAAAAAGATTCGCCTCCTGGGCCTTCAAGACTTCGCTGTTGAGCGGATTGTACTGCAGGTTGTAAAACATTGGCATGGTGGAACGGGTAGCGTTGGCCGCACTGATGCCCTTTTGGGCGATCAGTTTGCCTTCCGAGGCCAGTTTGTCCAGAAACGGTGTGGTTTGCCGTTCATAGCCGTAAAGTGACATACGGCGGAAAGTAAAACTCTCCCCCATTACCAGGATTACCGACATTCCAGATCGCGGCAAGCCGATCTCCTTCAAACGGTAAGGCTTGAAGTCGGCCGACTTGCCGTCGGTCAGGGATTGGGGCAGAAGCACCGTCGCCCAGACAGAATATGAATTCAAGGTATTGGCCAAAGTAGGCGTAGTAACCACCGGAAAGAATTTCAGGATATCCTTGCGATCGCTATGGGTGTGGATGCGGATGGCCGGGAAAAGCAGGAACAGAATCACACCCACGGCCGCCCAGCGACTTTTCAAAAGCCGCCGCCTTAAAAACCAGAGCACCAAGGCCAAGAGGCTGTAGGGAACCAGCACCACCAAGGGCACCCAGTACAGATGACTGAAACCGGCAGCGGCGGCTTCGGCGACATCGGCCATTTCGATAAACATCTGTCCTATGGTATATGGGTTGATGAAATCACCCTGGTAAGCCAGGCTTCCGAATTGGGTTATTTCCAACAGCCCCAGCAGAGCCAATGTGGCCAGGATGACCTTGAAACTACGACAGGCTGCCAGTACGATTCCGAAACTGAAAAAAATCCAGAAGTACTTGCTACTGAACCAGGTAAGACGGACAGAGGAAAAAAAATGGAATATCCAGGCCGGAAGCAGCAGCGCCAGCGATACGGCTGCGGCACAGGCTAGGTGGCTTGCTACCCGCAACAGCAATTCTAAAATGCCGGACCCGGGCGGCAGACTTTTGCCAAGCATTTTGATCGGCATGGGATAATGGGAACTGCTTTCAGGTTGCTTTCTATGGGCCGGTCCAAGCGGCTGTTTGCAGGCTGGAAACTTGCGTGGATACTTGCAAAAAGCCGGCCGGTCCCCCATAAACCCGGAGACCGGCTGAAAGGGTCTTATTTATCGGCCTTGGCCTTTTTCTTTTTGGGACGGCAATTGCCATGGGTACCACGCCAGATTTTTCCCCTCTTGGTGCGGCGGTCTCCTTTGCCCATGTGATATCCTCCTTTGATATTACGACTAGGTTTAAGCCAACATGGATATGGTCGTTCACCTAAAACTTGATCTTCTACCATAAAATCCTTCCCAAACCAATGATTATTTGAAAGAAAATTGCAAAGAACCGCTTTTCAGGCATTCGAAGTGCATAATCCGGGTGAAAAATACTTGACAGTCCGGCCCGGAATAAATTATCGGGTTAACGGCTGTCTGGGGGCAGGCTTGCCTCAATGGCGGCTTTCAAAGATGACTTTCCGGTCCATAGGGGTTAAAAGGGAATCCGGTGCAAATCCGGAACGGACCCGCCGCTGTGAGTGAGGACGAAACCCGCCGGCCGGCTGAAGGCCGGAGCCACTGTCCGTGTCAACGGATGGGAAGGCGCGGGTGGTAGGTTGATTCACGAGTCAGAAGACCTGCCGGAAAGTATGTGAACGGCTAGGCGGTGATGGTAAAGCCCCGGTCCCGAACACTTTGCTTCGGTGACCCGGGCTTTTTTATTTGGTCCCCCAACTTAGAAGAGGAGAAATCTAATGGATGACATCGTCTCTTTGGATCAGGTCGTAAAAGGAATAGAGCCGATCGACGAAGCATGGGTTGAAACTGCCAGGGAACGTACAGCCCAGCTCGTCATGCCCACGCGGGCGCTGGGCATGCTTCACGATATATCGGAGCGGCTTTGCGGCATCCTCCAAACCCTTGAGCCGGAGGTCAAAAGCAAAGCCGTCCTGATCATGGCCGGCGACCATGGCGTGGTAACCCGGGGAGTAAGTGCCTACCCCCAGGAAGTGACCGGGGCCATGATCCAGACCTTTCTGGCCGGGGGAGCAGGCATCAATGCAATCGCCGGGCATGTGGGGGCCCAGGTATGGGTCGCCGACATGGGGGCTGTGGCCGATATCGATCCATCCGGTCTACCCAATGCCGAACGCCTTTTGCTCAGCAAGGTCGGAAAAGGGACCGCCGATATCACCCAGGGGCCGGCCATGAGTCTTGAAGATGCCCAAAAAACGATCATGATCGGATTCCAACATGCCTCGCGTCTCTTTGGTTCCGGCCTCCAATTGCTGGGAACAGGCGACATGGGAATCGGCAATACCACGGCCTCAGCGGCTATCGGTGCCGCTGTTACCGGCATGGGGGTGGATCAGATGGTCGGCCGTGGGACCGGAGTGGATGACAAGGGCCTGGAGCGCAAGAAGGCAGCCGTCCGGCAAGCGCTGGAACTGAACAAGCCCGACGGCGACGACGCTCTGGATGTCCTGTCCAAGGTAGGCGGGTTCGAGATAGGAGCCATTGCCGGCAGTATCCTGGCCGCCGCCTACCACCGGCGGCCGGTGGTGGTGGATGGTTTTATCTCGACAGCCGGCGCCCTGATCGCCGCCGGTCTATGCCCGCACGCCGTCCAGTACATGTTCGCAGGACACTGCTCTGCCGAGGCCGGACATGAAAACATGCTGAAATTTTTAAAACTGGAACCGATACTGCGCCTGGGCATGCGTCTTGGCGAGGGAACCGGGGCCGCCTTGGCCATGTCAGTGGTTGAGGCAGCGGTAAAAATGTTCCGCCAGGTAATGACCTTCGCCGAAGCCGGTGTAGCGGACAAGGAGTGATTTCCAGCGATCCCGGGACAATAAAAGGCAGGCCTTGCGGCCTGCCTTTTATCAGTATCCTTGGTGGAGCTGACGGGATTTGAACCCGTGACCTCATGACTGCCAGTCATGCGCTCTCCCAGCTGAGCTACAGCCCCGTAACGAAGGCTTCAATTAACAAAGCCGCTCGCACCTGTCAATCCAATTTTAAGCTGAACCTTCAAATACCTTTTCAAAGTTGAGCCTCCGGTCCGCCCTCGGCTTCAACAAATTACCGCTTTTGCTCTGCAAGGATTTCAGATTACGATACAATCGCAAATCAGTTCTTCTTCCACCAATATCTTCATCAAGGCTGTGACAATGCAGCCCGGCGCCCTTGGAGCAGGCCTGGTATGACATAATGGCGCGCCCGGCAGGATTCGAACCTGCGGCCTACGGATTCGAAGTCCGGCGCTCTATCCGGCTGAGCTACGGGCGCAAATCGAAAAAAGACCATTGCAGCAGCGAGCTGCTGCAATGGTCCGCTCTCATGCTGTGGGGTGAGTGATGGGACTTGAACCCACGACCACTTGGGCCACAACCAAGTGCTCTACCAACTGAGCTACACCCACCATATGAAATTTTTTTAGTTACCAATACCCGATAGCGATTGCAAGCAAATTCTGCCTCAAATTCACATGCCTCCCATCCGATCAACTCCGGAACCTGTCTTCAATTCCCTCTTTTGCCCATCCGGATTGACACCTTGCCGCCGGGCAATGTGATCCTATTGATTATTTCAGGCTTCTGGTATAGTGTCTGGCAGCGTTGAACCAGGTTATGCATTTCAACTGCCTGAAGAAAGTAATATAATTGAATTATCGAATTGTTTGTATGAGCCGCAGGTCCAAATGGGAATAGACAGGTGACTGATTTCCAGGTTTTCATTATCCGCGCCGTATTGGCGGTCGTCTTTGCAGTCGTTTTGACCCGCGTTTTCCATCCCGGCTTACAGCTGGCCTACGTGGCAGGACTGGCGATAATCCTTGTGGGATTGGCATATCTGGCTGAATTTTTACGACAGCGAAAAAAATAGACCCGAGGTTGCAGGCAATTGAAACCGATCATACTTGGCACGGCAGGACATATAGATCACGGCAAGACCAGCCTCATCAAGGCCTTGACCGGCGTAAACACCGACCGCCTTAAAGAAGAGCAAAAACGTGGAATAACCATAGAGCTGGGTTTTGCAGATCTGACCTTACCCAGCGGTCAACATCTTGGAATCGTGGATGTTCCCGGGCATGAAAAATTTGTCAAGAACATGGTGGCCGGTGCAACCGGAATAGACATGGTAGCCATGATCATTGCCGCCGACGAAGGCGTCATGCCCCAGACCCGTGAACACATGGAAATTTGCTCTCTTTTGGATATCCGCCACGGCCTGGTCGTATTGACCAAAATCGACTTGGTGGATGAAGAGTGGCTCGAACTGGTCAAAGACGACATCGATCAATTCGTGCAGGGCAGCTTTCTCGAAGGTGCTCCCCTAATCCCCGTCTCATCAGTTACCGGCGCGGGACTCGAGCGTTTCAAAAAGGAGCTCGACCGGCTCTGCGCCAAGGTCCCGGAACGCAGTTCGGCAGGTCTTTTTCGACTGCCGGTCGACCGCGTCTTTACAATGCGCGGGTTTGGGACCGTGATCACCGGCACTCTGGCATCGGGCAAGGTGAAAGTCGGTGAAACCGTCCAGATCTATCCCGCCGAGACAGTTTCCAAGGTCCGCGGGCTTCAGGTTCACGGACGCAGTGTGGAAGAGGCATCCGCCGGTATGCGCACGGCCATCAACCTCCAGGGGCTGGACAAGTCCGAGGTAAACCGGGGCCAGGTGGTGGCCTCTCCAGGGTCCCTTATACCAACTTATATGGTCGACGTGGAGTTGGTATTGCTTGCTTCCAATTCCAAAGCCATCAAAAACAGGACCCGCATCAGGTTCCACAGCGGAACCAGCGAGGTGCTCGGCAATCTGATCCTGCTCGAAAACGAAGAACTCCCGCCGGGGCAGAAAACTTTCGCCCAGATCAGACTCGAAAAACCGGTGGTCCTGGTCAGGGACGACCGTTTCGTGATCCGCAGTTATTCACCGGTCAGGACCATCGGCGGCGGCCGCATCCTGAACCCGGTACCACCGAAACACAAGCGTTTCAGGCCCGAAGTGATTGACCACTTCCGCCGCCTCAAAGCCAATGCCGGCACAGAACTTGTGGAAGTCCACGTTGAATCGTCCGGCTGGAAAGGCTGCAACCTGTCCCAACTGAGGATAATGACAAACCTGCGGCCCAAAATCCTCGACCAGATACTGTCCGGTCTTCTGAGCAAAAAGAAAATCCTGCTCCTGGACCGGGAATCAAGGCGCTATGTCCACAGTTCAACCGTCGCCAGGTTGGAAAACATGATCCTTGATAACCTGTCCGCCTATCACCGGCGTCACCCCTTGCGGGCCGGCATGCCCAAAGAAGAGTTGAAATCGAAACTGCCCGACAACATCGGCCAGCGGCTCTTTACCCTGGTATTGAACAAGATGGTAAAATCCGGCGCAGTTGTCCAGGAAGACGAGCTTATCCGCGCCGGCAGCCACAAAGTCACCCTGGCAGCCGACCAGAAAAAACTGCGGGCCGCCATGGTCGGCCTGTACCTGGAAAGCGGCCTTACGCCGCCATACTTCAAAGAGGTATGCGCCAAGTTGCAAATTGAACCGCAGCAGG
>JALVRI010000523.1 GCA_027031325.1 Desulfobacteraceae bacterium | reverse complement strand
AAGACGGGCACCTTGGAAAAAATCAATCGCAAATGGCTTGGAACAGCCTTGGGTGTTTACCGGACGCCGCCGAAGTACCTTATGCAGATCATTGTTGCCATGACTGCGGTGGTCGCGCTGATGACAATGATCTGGTTCTGGAACATGCGCTTGAGAAAACTTGTGGCCAAGCGGACCGAGGCTTTGGAGCGTAGTGAAAACCAGTACCGCACCCTGATCCAGAACGTGAATGTGGGGGTCTATCGTACGACTGGCGATCCTGACGGACGTTTCATCAAATTCAATCCGGCCCTGGAACGAATTTTCGGCTATGGTCCTGAAGATGATTTGGCTTCCGTGCCGGTGGCCAAACTCTATGCCGATCCCAGGCAACGAGCCGAATTTCTAGAGCAGATTGCCCGTGATGGAACCATAAAGGGCAAAGTGATGGAGATGCGTCGCAAAGACGGTACCCATTTCTGGGTCGCATGTTCAGCCACGGCCGAATTCGATGACAAGGGCGAGGTTAAATGGATCGACGGAATAATAGAGGATATCACCAAGAGAAAAGAATACGAGGATGAACTGTCTTACCATGCCTACCATGACCCTTTGACGGGCCTGTTCAATAGAAACGCCTTGCTGGAAAAACTGGAAGAGAGCCTTAAAAACGCCTTGAGATATGAAAGGCGGCTGGCGGTGCTTTTCATAGACCTAGATCATTTCAAGCTGGTCAACGATACTTATGGTCACGAGTACGGGGATGAGGTGTTGCGGCAGGTTGCCGAGCGTTTCAAGTCCATCTTGCGTGAATCGGATTTGGTCTTCCGGTTTGGTGGTGATGAATTCGCCGTGGTTTTGGCGGGTGCAAAAAGCCTTGAACCGAAACCTGTGGCTGAAAAGATAATTTACGAATTGTCCCGGCCTTACCGGGTCGATTCCGAAACGATCGATTTTATTCGTCCCAGTATCGGGATTGCGATTTTCCCCCAGCACGGCCGTGACGGCAAGACCCTTCTCCGATGTGCCGACAAGGCCATGTACCAGGCCAAGTGTGCTTCCAAAAGGTATGTCTTCTGTACTGCCCAGGGAGACGACGGGTAAGGATGCTCCCGGGTGGGTCTTGTCAGCCGGCTTTACCCGTTTCGGCCAAAACCTCCATGGCGGCTTCCCTGACTTGCCGGCTGCCGGAACTTTGAATTACCCGCCGGAGGTGCTGCCTTGCTTCAGGGGTCCCGATCAGGCCCAGGATGTAGACCAGGTCCCCCTTGATCTGTTCTTCTGACTCCTGAAAGCGTTGCCAGACAGGTTGACTCAATTCTTCTGCCAGGCGGGGGGCCCCGGATACCAGGTATTCCACCGCGACCATCGCCCCCAGGCGGACAGGCCAGCGTTGATCAACAAGCAGGTCTATCAGGGCTGGAAAGATTTTTTTCGACCTGATCATCATTTCAGCTGCTTGGGCGGCTTTGCCGTCTTCCAGGATTTGTCTCAGGCAGGCGGGCGACATGTCGGCAGGGTCGCGGGAGATACCCAGCTTCAGAATTTCATTCGTCTCCACCAATCCGGTCCACTCGAACCGTTTATCTAAGATTGTGTGCGGCACGGAACGGATACCGTCCCTTGCCGCCAAGTGGGGGAAAGCCGCAGCCTCGATTATGGTCACCCTGGCAAGGGGAGTGCTGGTGGCCAGCCCTAGCAGGCGCTTGACCATTGTCGGGCAAAAAGGGCACTTTTGACCGATATACAGCTTCAAATGCAACGGGGTTTCCATTTTTCTCAGCATTTCGGCCCTGAGCTCATCCTGGCATGAAATCGCCTTGGCGGTTGCAAAGGCGGCGCTCAGGAAGTTGCGCAGAATCTGCCCACTGGGAACGCCCTGGAAATATATATTGGCAAAGCGCCCGGTTATCAGGGACGGCCGCACCGATACCCTGTCAGGATCTTCCTGGAGCCTGAGGTTTGGTGCCAGTGCCGTCAACTGCCTTGCAAAATCGGACATAAGCACACCGGCGCGGCTTTCGTCGCTTGCCAACCCGATTTTTACCGGGCCGGCCGTTTCGCGGAGCAAACCGATCACAATTTCCCGGTCTTCAGGACTCACCATCTCCTCCCGGTTTGAATTGCAAGTTCTCAGGGGCCCTTTCTGCCTCTTCCCCGCCGGTCTTGCGGGTCACCCTGACAACCGTGGCCTTCTTTCCGCGGACATGCCATTTGATTTCCAGGTCATATAGACGCAGGCGGTGGCCTGCCCGGCGGCAGGAAGCACGCTTATAGGCAGGACGCGGATCCAGCTCTATTATTCTGCCCAGCAGGTCGAGCAAACCCGGGTATAAATGTTCCAACCTGATGCATTCATGTTTTGCCCTTTGAGAAAAAACGACCTCCAGGGCCGCTTGGGGGCGGCTATGGGCATAGCCGCCCCTTGCCTCGGGCACATGATCCGCCCAGGGAAGATAGGGCTTTATATCCAGTACCGGAGTTTGATCCACCATGTCGATGCCGGATACCAGCAGGCATGTGCGCTGATGCTTGAATTCGATCCTTTCCAGTTTTACCGCCGAGATGCCAATGGGATTCGGCCGGAAAGCACTGCGGGTTGCAAAAACCCCTACCTTGCGGTTGCCGCCCAGTCTGGGAGGGCGTACCAGGGGTTTCCAGGGTTGGTGGCAGGTGGCATGAAACCAGAAAACCACCCAGATGTGGGAGAATTCTGAAAGTTTTTCCCAGCCCTGGCGCTGGTGGTATGGCGGGAAAATTTCAATCATGCCCACAGCCCCGGGTACAAGGGCCGGCTGGCGGGGGGTTCCGAATTTTTCCGAAAAACAGGAAAGCATCCTGCCGATTGGTTTCAGGTTCAGATGTGATCCGGAGGATGCCGCTTCCGGCGGGCATTTGGAAGCCGAACAATTTGTCGCCCGACCCGAATCGAGGCCGCTGGTCCGCCGGAAATGGACTGGAGAAATTTGGCTTGACATAGTACTCCTGTTCTTGGAAGTTACTTTCAGATTGCGTGCTCCATTCTAACTTTATCCAAACAAAAGGCAACTACCATGTTCAATCCGGAAAAAATTTTAGGCAACTTGTTGTTGAACGGAACCCGACGCGGATCGGGCAGAGGCGGTCGCCTGCCAGGCGGGGCCTTGTTGGGGCTTGTCGGGGTGGCCATGGAAGCGGTAGAGCATTACATGAATCAGGATCGACAGCAACAGGCGCCTGGGGCACCCGGCCCTGCGTCTCCTCCTCCCCCACCACC
>JALVRI010000522.1 GCA_027031325.1 Desulfobacteraceae bacterium | reverse complement strand
CCCTTGGAGATCGACTCCCAGCCTGGCGGCATTGCCCGCAAGGCAACCGCCCTGGCCGGTATCGAACAGAATCCGTTGCCCGCCTGCTTCTATCCAGAGGGAAAAACCGTGCTCGACGGCCAAGCCCTCGTCACCGTGGTTGTCTACCAGGATAGTTATTTTCACCTTTCCAACCCCCTGCTGGTCATCCAACACCTTGGCTGGACAAGACTCGGCCTGAAAAGATCACTTTCCCAGCAACTGCTTGATGTTGGGAAAAGCATCCATGTTGGTATGGGGCAGGAAAAGGGCCGAGGTGAACTCGTCCATGAACTGGCTGTTGCTTGAAAAATCGATATAGGTCATATTGTTCGAGATTTCGCTTGCCAGGCGGCGATGTTCGCTGCAAAGCAAGGCCATGTATGCTCCCGATATGGAGCTGTTGCCCAGGTAAGCGAACTTTTCCCTTTCGATATCCGGCAGCAGGCCGATGATGATCGCCTTTTCGATATTCAGGTATTGGCCGAAACCGCCTGTTATCCAAATCCTGTCGACCATCGAAAAGTCGAGCCCGGCCTGGTTCAGCAGGACGGTGAAACCGGCATAGACCGCGCCCTTGCTCAGTATCAGGCTGTTGATGTCGGTTTCGCTGAACACTATGTTCTGGTCTATCCCGGTCTGTTCGGCCGTCGCCAGGATGTAAGCCAAGGCCTCGCCGTCCTTTTCGATCCTGGGATGGGAGGGATCCAGCTGGATCTTGCCTTTCTGGTCGATGATTCCGGCAATCAGCATTTCAGACAACAGGTCGATCATCCCTGATCCGCAGATACCCCTTGGGGGAACGTCACCAACGGTCTGAAACGACGGCTCGCAGCTTTCGGGATCGATGGTGACCTTCTCGATGGCTCCTTCCTCGGCCCGCATTCCGAAGCGGATGCCACCGCCTTCAAAGGCAGGACCCGCCGAGCAGGACGCGGTCATCATCCAGTCCTTGTTTCCGAGCACGATCTCACCGTTGGTTCCCACATCGATGAAAAGGGTAAGGGGGTCCTCACGGAAAAGTCCGGAGTAGAGGACGCCGGAAACGATGTCCCCGCCCACGTAACCTGCCGGGCCGGGCATGACGAAAACCGCGGCCTCCGGATCGGCCTTGATGCCGATCTGGCCGGCTTTGATGATGGGAAACTCCGAGACGGTAGGGATGTAAGGTTCGCGCCGGATATAGCGCGGCTCGATGCGCAGCAAAAGGTGGGTCATGGTGGTGTTGCCGGAAATGACGATGTTCTTGACATCGCGCGCCTTTTTCCCCGCCGCGCTCAAAGCTTCACTGATCAGGGAGTTGATGGTGGCCAGGGCCATGGTGCTCAGTTTCTTGACACCGTCTTTTTCGGCGCAAACTATCCGGTTGATGACGTCGTCTCCGCAGGCCGCCTGGCGGTTGTGGCCCGAGGTTGCCGCCAGGATGCTGCCATCCTTGACATCCACCAGGTAGACAACTATCGAAGTCGTACCGAGATCGACGGCCAGTCCCAGGTTGGAGCCGGTCCCGTTGCCGGGCCTTACGTCGACTATCTCGTCGAAACATTTGCGATGGATGACCGAAACGGTTACCTTCCACTGCTGCTTGCGCATGGCTTCGGAAAGCTGGCGCATTATCCTCAGGCTCACATTCAGCCGCTCGGTATCCACTCCGAACCTTTTAAGGCCCCGCTTGAGTCGGTCAAGGTCACTGACCGGATCTTCCAGGGTCGGGGGCTCGAGTTCGAGGGAAATTTCCTCAAACATGGGCCCGATGTCTTCCACCAGCCCCTGGAGCATGTCGGTAAGCTCCTTGCCCAGGCCGGCGACCTTGAGCTTCTTTTCCAGCAGCTCCTCCGGTATCCGGACCGTGACATCTCCGGTAACCCTGCTCTGACATGCCAAAACATAGTCGGCCTCTTTTTCCTGGTCACTCAGCAGGGGAGTAGGATCGGAATCGACCCCTCCCTCCTGGACTATCAGTTTGCATTTACCGCAGGATCCCTTGCCGTTGCAGGATGCGTTGATATAGACATCGGCGGCCTGGGCGGCTTCCAGCAGGGTCAGCCCCTTGGAAACTTCGACCGTTTTTTCGTCCGGCAGGAATGTGACCCTGGCGACCGCGGCGGCCTCCTTCTGTTCCTTAAGGCGGCGCTGCTTGATCTTTTGTTCCTTGTGGATGAACCAGATGGGGCAAGAGGGCCGGAACTTGCAGTATATCTCTGGGTCACGGCACTGGAGGCACTCTTCACACATATAAACGTTGTGTTTGGAACAGATGTAACTGGTTTCGCGGTTCGGATGATTGACACATCTTCCCATCTGGCATACCTCCTGTCTTGGAAGCCGCCGGCCTTTACATGGCACAAGTCGAGGCTTCGGCCGGAAACCTTGCTCGGCCGCCGGCAAAAGATAACAACCTTCGTGAGATTTTAAATTCCGGGAACCTATCAACAAGGGATGGTTGCCGCCCTGGCGCAGACATTACGGCCTTCCCATCCGAAAACGCCCTCTAGCCCTAAGCCACCCTTTTTCAGGGCCCAAAACAATCGGCAGGTTCCGATCAAGCGGGACGGTGGCCGGGCGGTTTTGGCCTTTCAAATCGTCGGCCGCGCCATCCGGGCTAGCGTCTAGACGACCGTGAAAGGCCTCGCTCCGCCTGAACCACTGGTTACCTTTGCCAGGGTCTTTTCGAGGACGTCTTTGGAAACGACCCCGGTTATCTGTTCAACAACCTTCCCGTCGTTGAAAAAGATCAGGGTCGGGATGGCCTTTATCCCGAATTTGCCGGGTGTAACCGGATTGTTATCCACGTTACACTTGGCAAAATTGACCTGACCGGCATATTGCTCGGCCAACTGTTCCATGACCGGACCCAATGCTTTGCAAGGCCCACACCAGGGGGCCCAGAAATCCACCACCACCGGTTTGTCGGATTTTAACACGGTATTGTCGAATTGGCTATCGTCGATTTCCAAAATATTGCCAGCCATGATTGAGCTCCTTTCTCTTCCAAACTTGCCATCTGGGCTATATGTAACGTTACCGTTAACACTATCCTGGGAATAAGCTGCGTTACCGTTACCAGTTCCGCTTAGCGGATAACTCTTAAAAAACCCTTACCGCCGCCGGCGATCCTTCGTCTCAGGCTCACGAAAACCCGGAAGAACTGCATCCTGACGAGCCTGACGAAAAAGCCCCGCCGGTGATGAAACTGGTCGAACTGATGAGCTTTTTT
>JALVRI010000521.1 GCA_027031325.1 Desulfobacteraceae bacterium | reverse complement strand
ATGAAAGGGTTGGAGAAGTTCAGGCGGCCGGTGCGGCGGCGAAGGCCGGAGTGTGGATCCACCCTTCACCGCCCGGTAGTCAGGCAGGCAGCATTCGATCCAGAGGCAACCTCAGGCGGTTGTTTGTACTTTCAGGTTGGACAGACGGGAGCTTGCAACATCACGCACTTTGGGATCAGGATCTTGTTTTGCAATCTGGTCCAGGAGCTTGGGATCCTTGATCCGTTTGACAGCCTTGACACGAACATCCGGATTGGAATGCTGGTACCTGGGCACGAATAGATCTGAAAATTTCATGGCGCCCTCCTTTCCAGGCATCTTTTACCCTAGCCTCAGAACATACAGGGTCTCAGATGCCTGCACTTTTTTGGGTTGCCGGCTAACACGGCCAAGATCCCCGGCCGGCAACCGCCAGTTCACCCCGGGAGCCCAGTCCCGGAGCCACCCCTGCAAACCCGTTATCACGGGCTGCTTGCCCCGCCAGGGGCCTGAATCACAATCGGTCCGGATCGAATAGATCGGGTGTCTTGATCAACGCTCATAACCAGCGAGAGCACCTGGTTCCGGAATTACGAGCAGGCAAGAAAGTAAGGTAAAATCCGCTAAAAGATAGAACCCGCCACGGTGTGAACTATAACCTGAGGTTTGATTGTCTTATATTATCCTTTGCGAATATTTACATGTCAATCTTTTCTTTTCAGGCGACCTTGTTTTCCGGCCGAACCTTTCTGAAGTGTCGATTCGCCGGCAGGTTCATGGTATCCTTTTTACTGTTTCCCTTGGCCTCGATATGTGTTAATAACCCTCACGTATCAGGAACCGGCTGGTCGCTCTTTCTGTGTCACAAGTTGCCGTCAATAAGTTGACCACATCTCTTTCCCCTGTCACAGCGATCATCAAATCGTTTTCCAAACGCAAAAACCGGAAAGCACAAATTTCCCGGACAGAATTCCTTTTCACCACAAAGAGGTAACCAAATGGACAATCAATCCCCTTCTCGTTGTGCTGGAGGAGCATTTTACAAAGCGGCGGCCATGCTTGCAGCCTTGATGTTTTCAATCGCCCTGGTCGGCGCCTGTAACAAAAAAGAAGAACCCCCTCCGCAGGAAGTAATCCGCCCCGTCAAGGCTATCGTGGTGGAGCCTGAAACGGCGGCTCTGCAGCGCAGCTACCCGGGCAGGGTGAGGGCCCACAAACGGGCTGACCTTTCCTTCAAGGTATCCGGAAGGCTTATCGAAATCAGGGTCGAGGAAGGCACCCATGTCAAAAAAGGACAACTGCTGGCGCGGCTCGACCCGGCCGATTTCAAGGCCGAGCTGGAGCGGGTTGAAGGACAACTTGCAAAGGCCGAGGCCGCCCTGACCCTGGCAAAAAATGAATACCGGCGGGTGCTGCGCATCGAGCAACAGGACCCGGGAGCCGTCAGCCGGTCATTGATAGACAAGCGTCGCGACCAGGTCACAAGAGCCGAAGCCGAAATCCAGTCCCTCAAGGCAGCCGTTGATGCCGCCCGCCTGCGCCTGAGTTACACTTACTTGCGGGCGCCTTTCAGCGGGATCATATCCAAACGCTATGTCAACAACTACCAGGACGTGCGCGCCAAGGACCTGATCTTTCATCTCGACGATATCAGCATCATTGAAATCATTGTCGATATCCCGGAAAACATGATGGCCCTCGTGCGGGAGGAACACAACCCGGAAATCGTGGCCGAATTCAATACCGCCCCCGGCAAGAAATTTCCCCTTGAAGTTTACGAATTTTCAACCCGCGCCGATCCCCGCACCCAGACCTACCAGGTGACCTTGCGGATGAAACAACCTCCGGAAATAAATGTCCTGCCCGGTATGACCGCCAACGTCATCGCCATAGGCATAGAAAGGATAAAGCAACAACCGGGCTTCCTCGTCCCGGCCATCGCCCTGGTGGCTTTCGACAACGGCAAGCCTTACCTGTGGGTCATCGATCCCAAGGATCACACGGTCCACCGGCGCCACGTTGAAACCGGCGGGCTTTCGGGCACGGACAAGATCAGGGTCACCTCCGGTCTCAAAGCCGGAGAAATGATTGCCATCAGCGGAGTCACCATGCTGCGCGAAGGGATGAAAGTCAGGCCCGTGGACAAAATAGACTATTGATCCGGCTGCAACCTTGCAACAGGAGTCTGGATAATGAATATCGCCACCTGGAGCATCGAGAAAAAAGTCATAACCTGGGTCATGACCTGCCTGATGGTTGTGGTCGGGATAATATCCTTCAACAGCTTGAGCCGCCTGGAAGACCCGGAGTTCACCATCAAGGAAGCCCTGGTGCTGACTCCGTACCCCGGGGCTTCGGCCACCGAGGTAGAACAGGATGTAACCAATGTTATCGAAAAGGCCTGCCAGGAGCTGGGCCAACTGGATTACGTCGAATCCCGCTCCTCGCGGGGCTTATCGCTGGTGAAAGCTGTTATCAAGCGCAATTACGACAAGAAATCCCTGCCCCAGGTATGGGACGAATTGAGACGCAAGGTCAACGACGCCCAGGGCAAGTTGCCTCCCGGGGCCGGTCCTTCCCTGGTCAAGGACGACTTCGGGGATGTTTACGGGGTCTACCTGGCCATCACCGGGGACGGCTACAGCTACAAGGAGCTTTACGAGTACGCCAAGTTTCTTCAGCGCGAGCTTTTGCAGGTAAAGGACGTCCAGCGGATCATCCTCTACGGCAACATACCGGAAGCGATCTACGTCGAGATGCGGCGTGAAAAAATGGCCGAGTTCGGCATCTCTCCCAACGACATATTCAAAGCTCTGGCCTCCAAGAACCTGCCTTCGCCCGCCGGATACATGACCATCGGCAAAGAATACATAGCTGTCAATCCGACCGGGGAATTCACCTCGGAAAAACAGTTTGGAGACCTGCTCATAAAAGGCCCCGAACAGGGCGCCAAGCAACTCGTCTACCTGCGCGACGTGGCGGACATCCGGCGTGATTACCAGGACCCTCCCCGGCACATCCTGCGCTATGACGGGAAACCGGCCATCGGGCTTGCCATCTCGACCGTTTTCGGGGGCAACGTGGTCACCATGGGTCAAGCTCTTCAGAAAAAGCTCGACGAGCTTGCTTCCCAGTCGCCCATCGGCATGGAACTGAACGTGGTAGCCTTGCAGTCCGAGGCGGTCACGACGGCCATTAACGGGTTCCTGGTCAACCTGGCGGAGGCGGTCGCCATCGTTATCGTGATCCTGCTGTTTTT
>JALVRI010000520.1 GCA_027031325.1 Desulfobacteraceae bacterium | reverse complement strand
AGCCCCGGCGCGTGGCCGTCTATCGGCTTGCCTGATGCCGCCGCCGCCTCCAGCTTGGCCAGCACGTCATCGGCGGTGGCAATCACCCCCGGGAAATTCATCATCTCGGCCAGGGCGACCACCCGGGGATGCTCCAGCAATGCGGCAATCTCACCGGCTTCGAGCCGGGCCCCGGCGGTTTCCATGGAGGTTGCCGGGACACATGACGGCATGGTCAGATACACCCCCAGGGGCAGTCCTTCAGAAGCCTTGAGCATGTAGTTGATACCTTCAAGGCCGAGCACGTTGGCGATTTCGTGGGGATCGGCGATAACGGCCGCCGTGCCCCGCGGCACCACCGCCCTGGCATACTCGGCCGGACAGGTCAGCGAACTTTCCAGGTGAACATGGGAGTCTATCAGGCCGGGAGCGACGAACCTGTTGTCGAGATCGATCTTCCGGCGGGCCTGCCCGCCTGCCAGAGACGCCACCCGGCCGGCAACGATGGCGATGGAGGCCTGTTCGACCCTGCCGGTAAAAACATTCACCAAGCGGGCGTTTTCAAGCAACAGATCCGCCGGGCGGCGGCCGGCGGCAACGTCGATCAGCAATTTCAATTTTTCGCTCTTCATGGTCTAGATGGTTGTCCTTTGAGTTCAACAGGGCCGCCCTTGCGGCAGCACGCCTTGACACCTCCCGGGAGAACGCATCCGGTCAGCGCTGGCCGACCGGAAGGGCCAGGTTTGAAGAATCGAGATGAACGAACCGGTAGCCATGGGACGGCAGCTTCACCGGCACCTGCCAGGTGACTTTTTTGCATCTTATCATGGCCGGAAAAGTCACCACCACGAAGTATGACCCCGCTGGCAAATCCCTGAAAGTAAAGGTGCCGGAGCGGCTGGTAACGGTCTCGGCGACGATGAACCCCTTTTCGGCCGCTTTTTGGCGGAAGGCCTTGAAAAACTCCAGGTGGGCGTCGTTTACCTTTTCGATCCACCCCAGGCGGTCCAATCCCTCAGGTGCCTTGAAATCCAGGCGGGCACAGGGAATTTTTTCGCGTACCAGATAGACCCTGATCAAGGGACCCGGTATGAAGCGGCCGTCGCTGCCTGTCACCCCAAGGGTCCCGAACAGGACGGAGCCGGCACACGCTGTCCCGGCCCCAACCAGGATGAGGCAGAGGCAGGCGATGATGGTAAAGCTGTTTTTCATGGCCGCAACCACCCTTTCGGTAATCAGCCTTTCCGGCGACAAATCACCCTCTCTGCGGGTTTGAAAACACTCCCGCCCGGTAAAATCTGCCGCTGGGCAAAAGGCATTTGCATTGGTCCGGATACCTATCCTGAGGCAGCATCTTTGTTGATAGACAATTTCAATGCCGAGGTCAAAGAAAGAATTGCTTGCATTTTGGCCTCCCTCGCTTTAACGATTAATCACCACCGGTTCAACCGGCCTGAGCCGCTATCGGAGGAACCACCCGGGGCGATCTTCAAGCTGCTTCACCCCCAAAGCCAGGAGTCCAGGTATGCCCTCTTACGCCTACATGGGAAAGATTCTCTGGGTTGACCTTTCCAATCGCAGGCTGATGGTCGAAAAGGTGGATCCCGCCCTTTTCCGCAAGCTGCTTTCCGGGATGGGTCTTGCGGCCTGGTACCTTTACCGCCGCATCCCGGCCGAAACTGATCCACTGGGGCCGGACAATATCCTCGGATTTGTCTCGGGACTGTTGACCGGCACCGGAAGCCTTTTTACCGGGCGCTGGATGGTGGTGGCCAAATCACCCCTCACCGGCACCTGGGGAGACGCCAACTGCGGCGGCAACTTCTCTCCGGCCATAAAACAATGCGGCTTCGACGCCATTTTTTTTACCGGCATCAGCAGTCGGCCGGTCTATCTTTACGCCGACGGTGGCAAGGCCGAACTGCGCGACGCTTCCCATCTCTGGGGCAAAGACACCATCGAGACCGAAAGGTGGCTTATCAAAAACCACAAGGGCCACAAGCGAGCCAGGGTCGCCTGCATCGGGCCGGCCGGCGAGAGGCTTTCGCTGATTGCCGGCATTGCAAACGACGGCGGCCGGATGGCGGCCCGCTCCGGGCTGGGGGCGGTCATGGGCTCCAAAAAGCTCAAGGCCGTGGTCCTGGCAGGCAGCCGCCGGGTCAAGGCAGCCGACCCCGGGCTGGTGAAACAGCTCAGCTGCAAGTGCAACCAGGATACCAGGTGGCAACCGCCGTTTCTTTCCAGCGACATGATGGCCAGCCTGGGATCCTTGATGCGGGTCCTGCCGGCCCAGGCCATGACCGACGGCCTGCTCTACAAGATCCTGCTTCGTAAATGGGGCACGGTCAGCATGAACCAGGCTTCCATCGAGATGGGGGACGCCCCGGTCAAGAACTGGGACGGCTGCAACCTGGATTTTCCGGCCCAGCTTTCAGAACCCATCGGAGCCGATGCCATCACCCGGCCGGTCAGGGCCAAGTATTTCTGCTACTCATGCCCCCTGGGCTGTGGCGGCCTGATGGCCTCGCTGATCGACCCGAAACGTGAAATCCACCGGCCGGAGTATGAAACCACCATGGCCTTGGGGCCACTTTTGATGAACAACGACGCGGCCAGTATCTTCTACCTCAACGACCTGCTCAACCGGGCCGGGATGGATACCATATCGGCAGGCGGTGCCGTGGCCCTGGCCATCGAATGCTTTCAAAAAGGCTTGCTCACGAAATCAGAGGCCGACGGGCTGGAGCTTACCTGGGGCAACCGCCAAGCCATAATCTCCCTGGTAGAAAAAATGGTCCGGCGCGAAGGGGTGGGCGCTTTGTTTGCCGACGGGGCCGCAAAAGCCGCCGCAAGGATCGGTCCAGGAGCGCAGGAATACGCCATTTGTGGCGGGGGCCAAAGCCTGGGCATGCACGACAGCCGTTTCGATCCCGGCTTTGCGATCCACTATGTCCTTGAACCTTCCCCGGGCAAGCATACCGTAGGTTCCCAGCTCTACTACGAAATGTTCGGACTGTGGCACGCCCTGGACAATCTTCCCGAGCCCGGCCTGATCTACCTTAAAGGAAGCAAGTACAAGGCCAACAAGACCAAGGCGGTCATGGCCGCCGCCTGCAGCTGTTACATGAACGTGCTCAACGGAGCCGGGGCCTGTCTGTTCGGAGCCTTTCTCGGCATCGAGCGCTTACCGGTATTCGAATGGCTCAACGCCGCCGCCGGATGGCAACTGAGCAACCAGGAGTACATGGAGATCGGGAAAAGGGT
>JALVRI010000519.1 GCA_027031325.1 Desulfobacteraceae bacterium | reverse complement strand
TTCGGTAAAATCGCCAGCCCCTTGCGGCTTCAATAGCCTGCTAGTGCTTGGTCAGTATAAACAGTTGAGGAGAGTAAACATGTCGCCGAGTGATCCTGAAAACGTGCCTGGTAAACATGTCTTGGCATACAACCAAGAAAAGGGTTGAAAAGACGGGTGAGTTTCACCCCAGCCGGCAGTTGGCCGCTACATGCTGAAATTTCCAGACAATACCATGGTTTCTGTCGAGGGACTGGAGGAAATAATGGCGGAACTTTTAGCTGAAAGACGAAAAGCCAATGTCGATACGGCAAGGCGGATCATCAAACTGTTGGAAGATAAGGGCAACTTCATCCCCTCGTCGGAAAGCGTCCATAGAGAATACACTGTAGTTCTGCTGGAAGAATACAGAAAGTACATTGCGAATCGGTCCGAGGATATGGGGAATAGTAAGCATTAGGTCGGAAAGGAGAATAAATGGCTGATTCTACTATCAGAAATTTGAGTTTTCTGGACCGCTTCCTGACCTTGTGGATTTTTCTGGCCATGGCCGCCGGCGTGTTCGGCGGGTACCTCTATCCGGGAGTGCGCGATTTTATCAATCTATTCCAGGTAGGCACAACCAATATACCCATTGCCATCGGCCCCCTGGTGGAGGTGCCGGTGCTAATCGCCCTGGTCAACGTGGCCCTGTGGTTCAAGCGTAAATATTTCCCTTACGCTGTCGAAACCCCGACCGGTGTCTGTCATGTGACCTGCAACCCTGCCATGGGCGGCTCCGCTTCAGACAAATAAGCAAGGCGGCAACCGGTGGGGTATCAATGTTTTGCCAATGATGTTGTGATCTTGAATACGCGGTTCCGGCAAAGCGGGAATTAATATCGGGCCTGGTTACGGACCCGGCTGCTCAAATTCCAAGGAAAACCTTGGCGGTGGAAAAGTAGATCAAAAGTCCGGTGATATCGACCACGGTGGTAAGGGCCGGGCTGGCCACCACCGCCGGGTCGTAGCCCAGCTTGGCCGTGACCATGGGCAGCAGGGCGCCGATGATGGTGGAAGTTATCACCTGGATACCAAGGGCGATTCCAACGGCCCAGCCTATCTGGGCAAGTTGGTAGCCGGGGGGCAGGGCTTCGCCATGGCCGAAAAAGATCACCCGTCCGAAGGTGAGGACACCCAGTACCAGGGCCAGCAGGACCGCTACTCCAAACTCCTTGCGCAATACCTTGAAGATGTCGGCCGGTCGAATTTCTCCCATGGCCAGGGCACGGACCACCAGGGTTGCCGACTGGCTGCCGGTGTTACCGCCGGTATCGGCCAACATGGGCATGAAGGTGGCCAGAATGGCGAACTGGAGAATAAGGGCTTCGTAGCGCTGGACGATGGCACCCGAAATTAGGCCGATCATGGCCAGAATTACAATCCAGCCGCAGCGGTTGCGGAAATGTCCCCAGGCCGAGGTTTTCATGTAAGTGCTCACCTCGTGGGCGCCGCCGATGGCCATCAGCTTTTCCATGTCCTCGGTCTGTTCCTGGGTGATGATGTCGATGGCATCGTCGTGGGTGATTATTCCCACCAGGGCATCACCGCCGTTGATGACCGGCAGGGCCAGCAGGTCGTATTTCTGGATCTTGCGGGCCGCTGTCTCCTGGTCTTCGTCAACCCGGACGGAGATTACTTCCGGGTGCATTATGTCCTTGACCTTCTGGTTAGGCCGGGCCAGGATCAGGTCTTTGAGGGATACGAATCCCAGCAACCTGCGTTTTGGATCAACCACGTAGGCGTAATAAATGGTTTCGGTGTTGGGGGCTTCCCGGCGCAACTGTTCGATGGCCTGGGCCGCGGTCAAATCGGGCGTCAGGGTGGCATAGTCCGAGGTCATGACCGCACCGGCGGTTCCCTCTTCGTAGGCGCTCAAGCGCCGTATATCTTCCCTTTCGGCTTGGGCCATGGCCGGTAGGATTTCTTCCTGCTTGTCTTCGGGAATACTTTTGAAAAGATCGGCCCGGTCGTCCGGAGGCATGTCGGAAAGCAGGCGGGCCGCCTCGTTTCGATCCAGGGTGGCCAGTATCTCGGCCTGTAAGTCCTGTTCCAGATTACTAAAAATTTCTGCCCGTTGAACCGGGTCGGCATGCTGGAGGGCCTTCCAGGCTTCCTCCGGGCTCAGGGCCGACAGGAACTCGGCCACCACCACCGGATGGCCGGACTCGAACAATGAACGCAGTTCGACAGTCTTTCCGTCCTTGATGAATTCCCGCAGTTCAGGTGCGAGCAAGGGATTTTGCATGGTTCACCTCGCTGCCGGCCGCTTTTCAGGGTGTCTGCAGCCGGCGGTGAACCGTGAAAGGTGTTAGGCGTCCGGTTGCAAAAAGTACCGAACGATGCTGGCTGCAAACGCGCTGACTGGCTGGCCGGGGTCTTCGGGTTGGCTGGCTGACTGCATTGGCCTTGCTTGCGGGCTACTACTGCCGCCATCCGAATCGTTCATTTAACTATTCTCCTCAATGATGCATGAAATACTCATTCTGAATGCATGGGAAATTATGCCTATATATCTGATCTGCAAGGTGTGTCAATTTAAAAATGTGAGCCGCTTTTTTTGACACACAAAATCCAGGCCCACCGGAGCTGAATTGTCAAAAGGCGTAATCCGGCATGATGGAGACTTTATCGGGTAAGGCGGGCCCGGAAGTCCGGATGGTGGGAATTTGGTTGATTTTAAATTTGACTGACTTTAGATTGCATCCGGGTCTCCCTTGTACACCGGAAACAAATCAGTAAATACCCTCGATTAAGTTCCCGGGATCAGCCGGGTTATTGTTTTGCAAAAGGAGGGTCTCGTTTGGCAAAAGATGATTCAGCAGTCATGGTCCTCAAGCTCGGGGCCAGTGTGGATTTTCTGCACGTTGCCACAAGTTATGTGGAAAAAGCAGCCCTTGCCTTCGGATTGGATCAGGCCGGGGCCATGGCCCTGGTCCTGGCCGTGGAGGAAATTTTTGTCTACCTGGCCGGGGCCGGCCTGCAGGAAAGGCAGATGGAGATCTGTTGCCGCAAGGGCGCCTACTTCGTCCAGGTTGAATTCCTGTTGCCGGAGGAAAGGCTCAACCTGCGCGCTTTCAACCTCACCGCCGGCGTATCTCCGGACGACGAGGCCGGCCTTGAGGAATTGGGTCTTTTCATCGCGGCGCGCAAGGTGGATCGTTTCCAGGTCACAGAAACGGGTGCCGGCGGCATCAAGCTGACCCTGATCCGCGAAAAAACTTATCCCCGGCCGACTGC
>JALVRI010000518.1 GCA_027031325.1 Desulfobacteraceae bacterium | reverse complement strand
CTGGAGTCGATCCGCAGGGCGCCCGGGCAGTTGTCGCACACCAGGATCGTTTCTTCCTGGGTCTCGAAGATATTGTCGGTGTCATAAAAGATCCGGCGCTTGCGCCGGCCGCAGTTTTCATCCATCCGCTTGTGGGCCGCGTTGAGCCTCCGGTTACGCCAGTTTTCCAGCACCAGGTCGCCGATGTCCTTGATCCTGGCCGTAAGGTTGGGTTCCTGGCGCATCCTTTCCGGGTCGTAATCCGGCTCGCGCACGTTGCTGTAGTCCAGGCCGGCCATGGCCAGGATTATGCCGGCATTGACGTAGGGCAGGGCGCCCTCGATGGAATAGCCGCCTTCCAGGACTGCGATATCGGCCTTGAGCATGGCCGTGAGCTCGGCGTAACCCCGGGCCGAGAAGTTCATGTTGGTGATGGGATCTGAATAGTGGTTGTCCTGGCCGGCGGAGTTGACCACCAGCTCGGGCTGGAAGTCTTCCAGGATCGGCAGGACCACCTTTTCGATGATATGCAAAAAGCCTTCTTCGCCGGTGTGGGGCGGCAGGGGGATGTTGACCGTGGTTCCCACGGCATTGGGGCCGCCCATCTCGTTGATGAATCCCGTGCCCGGATACAGGGTGCGGCCGTCCTGGTGAATGGAGATAAAGAGGGTGTCCGGGTCGTGCCAGTAGATATCCTGGGAACCGTCGCCATGGTGACAGTCGGTATCGACGATGGCCACCTTGTCGTATCCGTAGGCCCGGCGCAGGTACTCGATCATGATGGCCTCGATATTGACGTTGCAGAATCCCCGCGAGCCGTGCACGACCCGGCAGGCGTGATGGCCGGGAGGCCGTACCAGGGCGAATCCCTTTTCCACCTTGCCTTCGGCCACGGCCATGCCGATGGTCTTGGCCCCGCCGGCGCTGATGAAGTGGGACTCGGTCATCACCGCCCAGGGATCAGGCACGCAGAAATGGACCCGCTGAACATCCCTGATGGTGACGAGGTCCGGTTTGAGCTCAACGATTCCCTCCACGTCCAGGATACCTTCCTCGAAAACCTGGTCCTGGGTGTAGAGCAGGCGTTCCTCTCTTTCCGGGTGGGTCGGACTGATGGCCCAGTCGAAGGCCGGGAAGAAGACCAGGCCGGTTTTATGCTTGGCTTTGAGCATCGGTTGTCGGACTCTCCTCCAGGTTGGGCGAACCTGGCACCCAACCGGCATGGGCGGACCGTGGGAGCCGGCCGCGTCTTTGCATGAAAGTCATTGCTTCCACCGGCCGGAGCGGCTATGGGAGCTGACTTGCCCATAAACGGTCACAGATCATCGGTCATGGTTTCCCTGACCGGGTCGTAGCCGTGAATCAGGCCGGGCTTTACCTGGACTTTTACCCGGATGTTCCTGCCGGTGGTGGTAAAGCCGCGGACCATGTTGAACTGACTGGCCTCCACGACCTCCATTTCCAGGTGATCAGGGTTGGCCCCCCGGCGCAGGGCCTTTTCCCGCAACAGCCCGAGGGCCATTTCGATGGCCTTTTGCTTGGTAAAGTCGTGGGCGATGTTACGGGAAAAATGTTCTCCCGGGGCGGTAGCCACCCCCAGGGCCGTATCCACGAAAAGGGTAAGTTCGCTGGTGGTCCGGGCCAAAGCGCATCCTATGGCGTTGGCCACCTGCCAGCGCGGAACGAGGCTTACCCGGCCGTCGAACAGTTCGTCCAGTTTCTTTGCAAAACAGGGAGCCGGGCCTCCCAGGACCAGGATGTGGGTCGGCCGAATCTGCTGGCCTTCCCACAGCTCGTGGACCGTGTAGACCGGCTTGGAATTGATCCTTGCCACCATGGCTGCGGCGGCATCGAGAATCTGGCGGCAGGCCGCGGTAAAGACAACCTCGGCGGCCTTGTCGGCATCCAGGCCCATTTTGCGGCCAAGCCCGGCCATGGCCCGGCGGGCCCGTTGAACGTCACCCTCTTTGGCCAGGCCCAGGGCGGTGAAGGCGTCGGTGGGGGTAGGCTCCGGGCCACCGAAGGCCATGGCGGTACCTGCCCGCCGGGGGCCGATCACCGGGCGGCCGTCTTCGAGGGTGATGACGCTGTCGCCTCCAACGCCGATCGACTCGGTGAGCAGGGAACGGATCAGGGTCTTGTAGGGACCGATCCGGATACCCCGCGGGGCCAACAGGGGCACCCCGTCGATCAGGATGGCCATATCGGTGGTGGTTCCGCCGATATCAAGTACCAGGCAGACGGCGTCCTTGGGGGCGAAGGCCACCGCTCCCATGACACTTGCCGAAGGCCCGCTGAGGATGGTTTGGGCCGGATGCCCGATGGAAGATTCGAAACTCATGTTTCCCCCGTCCGGCTTGAGAATCCGGATCGGCACGTTGAGGCCCTTGGCTGCCAGGGATTTCTGGACGGCTTCGAAAAAATCCTTGTGTACCGAGTAGACGGCGGTGTTGAGATAGGTGGTGGCTATCCGGCGGGGAAAGTTCAGGTGGCCGGAAAACTGGTGGCCGCAAAAGACATTTTCGAACTTGTCGCCGATCATTTCCGCGATGGCAAGTTCATGCTCCGGGTTGCGTACCGAGAACTTGGTCACGATTCCCACCTGGCTGATACCCTGGCGGGCCAGGCTGTCGGCTGCTTCCCGGACCTGTTGGGTGTCGATGGGGGCTGTTTCCCGTCCACGGTGATCCAGGGCCCCGGACACGACGTGGTAGTGGTTGCCGGTACGAAAGAGCTCCGGGTCGAGCCCCGGCCCGCCGGCCACGATCATGCCCACCGGTGGCACCTTGCCCTGGATGATCATGTTGGTGGCCAGGGTTGTGCTGAGTACCGCCCGGCGTACCCGGCGGGGATTGATGCCTTCGGTTATACTTTCGAGACCGGCCAGGACGGTCTTGAAAAGATCGGAACTGTCGGTGGGGATCTTGACCTGTTTTTCAGGCCCGTCTTTTCCCAGCAGGATCGCGTCGGTGTGCGTCCCGCCCACATCGAGGCCGATGATCATCGCAACTCCCCTGGGTGGATGGGTGACAAACAGAACAGCCTAGAAACTATTCAATCGGTGATCTTTTGTCAATTGCTCAATGGCCGTGGATCATCTTCTGCCGGCATCCAGGCGGCGCCAGTCTTCGACCCCGTATATCCAGGGATGGTCGGTACGCCACTTGCGGTGCATCCAGAGCCAGTGGTCGGGGCGGCTGCGGATCATCTTCTCGATGACCAGGTTCTGGCGCAGGGTGAAAGTCTCCACCGTGTCGCCGGGCGTCCATTTCAGGGACGGCAGAAAGACCAGGCGATGAGA
>JALVRI010000517.1 GCA_027031325.1 Desulfobacteraceae bacterium | reverse complement strand
CCCGGTCTTATACCGGGAACGACGGCCAGGAATCGGGAGCCGAATTGTTTCTTTATTTCCACAACTTCACGGCCGGAGCAGACAACCCCGGCACAACCGCATTCAAAGGCCAGGGAAGCCCTGTGCCTGACCAACTCAAGGGGGCGGGAGGAATAACGTTCTTCAAAGCCGGCTCGTTGCAGGTCTTCGGCCGCCACGCTTGTGAGCACGGTGACAGCCAGAACTTTCACCCGCCCGGCGGCGGCCTCAACCGCGGCTTCCAGCATGCGCCGGTTCTCTCCACAATGCACGGTGGACATGACCACTCCAAGATCGGCAATCCGTTCCATGGCCCGGGCCACGGTAACCGGTATATCGTGCAACTTCAGGTCGAGGAAAACCCTGACCCTTTTTTCGTTGACCAGGTAACGCACAAAATCGGGCCCTGAATTCAGAAAAAGCTCCAGGCCGACCTTGAACATCCCCACATCATCTGCAAGTTCGTCCACCAGGACTTCGGCCTGGCCGGCGGTAGGTACATCGAGTGCAAAGACAATATAATCTCTCGCCTTGCTCATTTTTAACCCCACTGGCTGATATTGGCATTGTCAAAATGGACATTTGGCGGATAATACGCGAATCGAACCTTTCCGGCAAGCCATAAAACATATTGTATTTTTTTAAAAATTAAGTTAATAGTCAGATGTTTACAAATTTACGGCCCGTACGGCCCGGAAGCCGGAGAACAACTTCGTCCGGAAGGGACGGTCCCGGACACAGGGAGCAGGCCCGCCGGGAAGCAAGAAAGCTTCCGGCAGGACAAGGGTTCTTGTAATAAATACGACCCGACCTGTAAGAGAATCTGCCGGTGAAAAGGCGTAAAATTCGGCAAAAGAGGTTTAGTATATGCATATAATCAATAAACAACACGTCCCTTCAGGCAGTTTTTTCATCGCCAAAAAGCAGCCGATGATCCTGCAGGCCTTTTTGGGCACCTGTGTTGGAGTGGCCATATCTTCCGAGGATGCCGGGATGGGTGGGATCATCCACCTCCTGCTGCCCGAACCTGTATCTTCCAGCGCTGTCGATCATCCGGAAAAGTATGCTTCCACCGGCTTGCCCCTCTTCCTGGAAGCCCTCGAGGCCGCCGGTGTCAACCTTGAAACTGCAAGGGCATGCATCGCAGGCGGGGCCCTGGTGGGTCCCATCGACAACCAGGATCTGGACCTGGACATCGGCGGTCGTACGACCGAAATCGTCGAGCAGATCCTGGCAGACAAGAAAATACCGGTTACCAAATCCGAAACGGGGGGTTTCTTTTCCTGCAGTCTCAACCTGAACCTGGGGAATTTCACCTGCAGCATCGAGCCGGCCGGATTCGACAAGCTCGACGAAAAGGCCGACGTTCACCAGCCCAGCCCGGCTGAAATCAAGAAGGCCATGGACCAGCTCAAGCCGATTCCCCAGGTGGCATTAAAAATCCTGCGCATAATCGAAGAGGGCAACTATGATATCGAACGGATAGCCTCCGAGGTACGCAAGGACCAGGTTATCAGCGCCCAGACCCTCAAACTTTGCAATTCGGCCATGTTCGCCCGCCAACGTCCCATCGAATCCCTGGACCATGCCCTTGTTTTCCTCGGCCAGGACCAGCTGGTGAAACTTGTAATTTCGGCGGCCGTGGAAAGATTCTTCAGCCAACCGGCGGCAGGCTATTCCCTGTGCAAGGGCGGGCTTTATTATCACGCCATCGGAACCGCCATGATCTCCGAAGAAATCGCCCGCCAGACAAAAGCCTGTGAACCGGCGGTGGCCTATACGGCGGGCTTGTTGCATGACATCGGCAAAGTGGTCCTGGATCAATACGTGGCATCGACCTACCCCCTGTTTTACCGCCAGCTCCAGAAAGAAACAACGGAAAGCCAGTTGATCGAAAAACAACTCCTGAGCGTCGATCATACGGAAGTTGGCTATGTTCTGGCGCAAAACTGGAAGTTACCCCAAACCCTGGCCGAAACTGTCCGCCACCACCACAAACCCGAAAAAGCCTCCCTGGCCCCTGAAGTGGTGGCCGCAGTCTACCTCGCCAACCTGCTGATGTCCAGGTTTCATACCGGCCTCGAGCTGAGCCGGGTCGACACCGGGGCCTTGGAGCAAAGGCTGGCCATGGTCGGTTTGGGCTTCGACCGTTTTCACGATCTGATTGATTGGATTCCTTCCAAGGCATTCCATATTGAAACCGAGGGGGATGCGACCTGAAATGCATCAATCTTTCCAGAGCCGGGACAAGCGAAGGGAGGGAGAAACTTCAGATGCCTTCTGACCAGGACAAGCAACACTTGCTACGCCGCCTGCCGGGAGTCGACAAGCTGCTGGAAGCAACCGGTTTGCCGCCCGAAATTCCGCGCCGGCTTCTGATTTCTACCATCCGTGAAATCATCGACAACCTGCGCAGCAAGATCCTGGCGGAACCGGGCAGCTTCAACGAGGACGACCTGGCAGTGGAGATCCTGGCGCAAAGAGCGCTTTTTGCCGCCCGCTCGGCCCTGTCCCCGCGCCTGAAACGAACCATCAACGCCACCGGGGTTGTCGTCCATACCAACCTGGGACGCAGCCGGCTGGCCGAAAAGGCCATCGCCAGGGTCGTGGAGGCTTCACGGCACTACTCAAATCTAGAATTCGATCTTTCCCTGGGCAAACGCGGCACACGCTACAGCATCGTGGAAGAGTTGCTCTGCCGGATCTCGGGTGCCGAAGCCGCTCTGGTGGTGAACAACAACGCCGGAGCGGTCCTGCTCTGTCTGGAAACCCTGGCCAGGGGCCGGGAAGTCATAATTTCGCGCGGCGAGCTGGTGGAAATAGGAGGATCGTTCCGGATTCCGGATGTCATGGCCAAGAGCGGAGCTTTGTTGAAGGAGGTCGGCACCACCAACCGCACCCACCTGGCGGACTACCAGAGAGCCATCGGTGAGCGGACCGGCCTTTTGCTAAAAGCACATACCAGCAACTATGCCGTGGTGGGATTCACCAGCGCGGTACCCCTGGCCGAGCTGGTCGAACTTGGCCGGCGCCATCAGATTCCGGTCATGGAAGACCTTGGAAGCGGCAGCTTCATCGATCTTTCCAGGTTCGGGCTGATGAAGGAACCGACCGTCCAGGAATCTGTGGCCAGTGGAGCAGACCTGGTTACTTTCAGCGGGGACAAGCTCCTGGGCGGTCCCCAGGCCGGCCTGATCGTCGGGCGGCACGATTTGGTCGCCAAGATCAAGAAAAATCCCCTGGCACGGGCTTTGCGGATCGACAAGA
>JALVRI010000516.1 GCA_027031325.1 Desulfobacteraceae bacterium | reverse complement strand
GGAAACATTTCCAGCAGGTAATACTTCGGTTGGTCTGGCTTGACTTCGACCTTGAAAAGCCCCTCTTTTTCCCAGGTGGCTTGCCACTTTTGTTCTATTTGGTGAGGATTGTATCTTTCTTCCATGTCCCCTTCTCACTTATTGGATTGTGTCTCTCCGGACCGCACCCCGGGCCGGCTGCCGGAGCTTGCCATGATTTGCTCCGGGAAAAACCCATAAAAGCATATCATCGCCGCTGCCTGCAAAAAACAACTTGTCAGGGGGGGAGCGGATTCAGGCAGCGCCGTGACACTCATGCCACAAGTACCTCCAAATAGCAAGGTGGATATGCTTGCTGCCGGGGGGTATCCCAATCCTGGCAGCCCGGTTTTCATTTGACGTTATGGCCCACTTGGATTAGGTTGCAAGAGCCCATGCTTATTAAAGCAGCGTGCACCCCCTCCAACTTTTCAAAGGCGCGTCGGAATGGTGCCGCCATCGGCGGGCATCGACAAAACGGAACCCACTTTTCTGGTACGGGAAAACTTTATGAGTTGTAAGATCCTTATCAATGCCATCGATCCTGAAGAATGCAGAATAGCCAAGGTAATCGACAGCCGCCTGGAAGAGTTTCAAATTCAGAGCGCGGCACGGGAAATCATCCAGGGCAACATTTATAAAGGAACCGTGGCCCGCATCGAGCCCAGCCTCCAGGCGGTTTTCGTCGATTTCGGTCATGAACGCCACGGCTTTTTACAAAAACACGAAATCCACAGTGATTATTTTCAGGCCAGCCCTTCACCCAGGAGATCAATCCGCCAGCTTATCAAACGGGGTCAGGAACTCTTGGTCCAGGTGACCAAGGATCCTGTGATGAAAAAAGGGGCCATGCTGACAACCATGATTTCACTGCCCGGCCGGCATCTGGTGCTGATGCCGGGGTCGGGCAACCGGGGTATTTCGCGCAAAATTGTCGATGAAGATGAACGCCAGAGGTTGAAAGAAATTCTGGACAAGCTCAATATTCCGGAAGGTTTCGGAATCATTGTCCGTACCGCAGGGGAAAACTGCACCAAGACCCAGCTTCAAAAAGACCTTCGTTACCTGTTGAGACTTTGGAAGAACATCAAACAGAAAGGAATCAAGGAAAAGGCTCCCGCCCTGCTTTACCGTGAAAGAAGCCTGGCATTGCGCTCCATCAGGGATTACTTCACTCCGGACACGACCGAAATTCTGATCGATAATGAATCAGTATACCAGGAGGTAAAAAACTTCATCCACATAGTATCTCCCAAGCACCGGAAAATCGTAAAACTCTATACCGCTGACAAGCCGATCTTCACCAAACATCGCCTGGAGGAACAAATAGCCACCATTTTCGACAATCGCGTCAACCTCAAATCCGGTGGCAGTATAGTAATAACGCCCACCGAAGCCCTGGTGGCAATCGACGTCAATTCAGGCAAGGCGACCCAGAAACGCGACCTGGAGCAAACAGCCCTCCAGACCAACCTCGAAGCTGCCGAGGAAATAGCCCGCCAGTTGCGCCTGAGGGATCTGGGCGGATTGATAGTGATTGACTTCATCGATATGCGCGACCCCCAGCACAGGCTCCAGGTGGAACGCGGCATGCGCCACCATACCCGCCAGGACAAGGCCCGCATAACCGTGGGCCGGATATCGCGCTTCGGATTGCTGGAAATGTCCCGCCAAAGGCTGGCGCCCCCTATCGACTTTTCAAGCCTCATCACCTGTCCCCATTGCTCCGGGCGGGGTCTGGTGCCTTCCACCGAAACCCTGGCCTTGAGGGTCCTGCGTCAGCTTAAGCTTGAAACCCTCAAGGAATCCTTGGGCCAGGTTCAATGCCGCCTGCCCATAAACGTGGCCGATTACCTGCTCAACAAAAAGCGCAGGGAACTGGCAGATCTTGAAAGCCGGCGTAACCTGGCCATAATCATCGAGGCCGATCCCGCTCTTTTCCCTGGTCAATGCCACATTGAATGTCACCCCGAAGCATGCGCAAATGGATAGGGCGGCCCTGTAGAGCAAGACCTCGCCGGGCTGTATCATGCAATGATGACAATACCGGCAAGACGATTGAGGCAAGAATAGTTTGACGCGAAGGACCATTTAAAGTATATGTGCGCCGTTTGCCAACGATGGCGTCCAGGAAAAGGCAGCTGTCCGTAGCTGTTTACGGCACCAAACACGCTCTGAAACCTTTTCCCGGCGCCTTGCTGGCAGGCCCTTTGTCAGGAACGATCATTTACGGCCCGTAGGCGGCCAGTTTACCAAGGGAGGTTAGTTTTGACATCTATTGCTTTTGCCATGGGACAGGGAGGCGGTGGCGGCGCCCAGGGCGCGGCCGGCTTTTCCGGTTTTATTCCTCTTATCCTGATGTTCGTGATTTTCTATTTCCTCTTGATCAGGCCCCAACAGAAGAAAAACAAAGAGCACCGCGAGATGATCAACAGCCTCAAGAAAGGCGACCGGATCATTACCACCGGTGGGCTTTACGGAAGGATCACCGGGATAACCGACAATGTCCTTACCGTTGAAATAGCAGAAAAAGTCAGGGTAAAGATCAACCGCGGCAACGTGGCCGCATTGGCCCAAGCGGCATCAGGCTCAGCGGCCCCCAAGGCCAACAACAAGTCCAAATCAACCAAGGACCAAAACTGACGCAAGAGTAATGCGTCCAGGTCCGCCCTTTCTTCCCCCAGGGGAGCAGGTGCGTGCCGGCAAAGCGGATTGCGTCATCCAATCGGGGATAACGAACATTGAAACGGATCAATTGGCAGTCGTTGCTCATACTGGTGGTGATGATAGCGTCGGTAATCTATATCCTGCCGACTTTCAACCCCGGCTTGTGGCCCCACAAGAAAATCAACCTCGGACTCGACTTGCAGGGGGGAATGCACCTGGTGCTGAGGGTTGAATCCCAGAAAGCGGTCGAAAATGCGGTGGCAAGGATCGCCCAGGAACTGCGTGACCAGCTCCGGCGCAAAAGGATCCATGGTGTGACCCTGTCGCAGACCGACAACCTGAAAATAAAGTTGACTGTCCAGGGAGCTAAAAACATAGCCGCTTTCAAGGAGCTGATGGACAAACAGTTCCCGGACTTGCGCCAGGCAGATCAACACGAGGAAGGCGATTTGCTTGAAGTAGTATACGACCTGCCTGACCAGGAGGTCGAACGAATCAAGCGAATGGCGGTCGACCAGGCCCTGGAGACCATTCGCAACCGGATCGACCAGTTCGGGGTCAGTGAGCCTGATATCAGGCGCCAGGGACAGGAGCGGATTCTCATCCAGCTGCCGGGGGTCAAAGATCCCCAGCGGGCCAAGGACCTGATCGGCCGAACCGCCCAGTTGGAATTCAAGCTCGTTGATGAAGACAACGATCTGGAGGCGGCATTGAAAGGCAACATCCCGCCAGGCAGGCAAATCCTCTACGAGGTACGCACAGATCCCCAAACCAGGCGGACCACCAAGATACCCCTGTTGCTCAAGAAGAGGGCTGTCCTGACCGGCGACCACCTGACAGACGCCCGGGTCCAGATCAATTCCCGTTTCAATGAACCCTACGTCAGCATCAAGTTCGACCGTAAAGGATCCCGCATCTTCGAAAGGGTAACCGGGGAAAACGTAAACAAGCGCCTGGCCATAGTTTTGGACAATACGGTCTATTCGGCACCGGTGATCCAGACCAAAATCTCGGGGGGCGATGCCATGATCACCGGCAATTTCACCATGGAGCAGGCCCGTGATCTTGCCATCGTGCTGCGGGCAGGCGCCCTGCCCGCTCCGGTCCAGATCATCGAGGAAAGGACGGTCGGGCCGTCCCTGGGAACCGATTCTATCCGGATGGGTTTGATTTCAATGCTGGTAGGCGGGCTGATGGTGGTGGTATTCATGGCCGTCTATTACAAGGTTTCAGGTCTTATCGCCGACGTGGCCCTGCTACTCAACATCCTGTTGATCGCCGCCGGTCTGGCTGCTTTTCAGGCCACCTTGACCTTACCCGGTATCGCCGGCATCATCCTGACCATCGGCATGGCAGTGGATGCCAATGTGTTGATATTTGAAAGGATCAGGGAGGAGCTCAGACTGGGCAAAACCCCACATTCTGCGGTGGACGCCGGCTTCGACCGGGCCTCCTTGACCATTCTGGACGCCAACATCACCACCTTGATAGCCGCCCTGGTGCTTTTCCAGTTCGGCACCGGTCCGGTAAAGGGCTTTGCGGTAACCCTCAGCCTGGGCGTACTGGCCAGCCTTTTCACCGCTCTGATAGTTTCAAGGACCATTTTTGACTACATGCTCAGCGGCAAGCGGATTAAGAAACTGAGTATTTGAACCACGGACAAATTTTGCCCAACAAGGCGCCTGCTCCGGCGCTGCCGAGGAATTTAACATGCAGTTCATCAAATCTGACATCAACATCGATTTTATCGGAAAGCGCAAGCTTGCTTTTACCATCTCGGCACTCATGATCCTTGTCAGCATCGTCTCCCTGGTCATTCACAAGGGCCCGCGCTACGGAATCGATTTTGCGGGCGGAACCCTCATCCAGATAAAATTCCACCAGCCCGTCGAAATCGACGCCATCAAAAAGGGGCTGGCCGGTATCGACATGGCAAACGCCTCGGTCCAGGTTTTCGGGGAACGCCAGGACAATGAATTCCTTATCCGGACCGACAAATCGACTGCCAAGGCTGACAATCTAAGCACCGAAATTGCCACAGCTCTCAAGAACTCAACCGGCCAGGAAGCTGAAATCCGAAGGGTCGAAATGGTCGGCCCCCAGGTGGGCAAGGATCTCAGGGAAAAAGCCTTGTTCGCCATCTTCTTTTCGCTGTTGTTCATAACTATCTATATCTCGGGCCGGTTCGAGTTCAAGTGGCTTCTCAGCGGTATTGTGGCCGCAGCCCTGATGGGGGCGGTCTACCTGCTGTCGTTGTTCCATGTCAGTGTACCGCTCCTGATCCTGGCGGCGCTTGTAATTTCCCTGGCGATCTTCTGGATTCTGGGGCTCAAATACGCCATGGGGGCAATCGTGGCCTTGATTCATGACGTAACCATTACGGTCGGGATCTTTTCTATTTTCAACAAGGAATTCAGTTTACCGATCATTGCCGCCTTGCTGACCATAATCGGTTATTCATTGAACGATACCATCATTGTATTTGATCGCATCCGGGAAAATTTGAGGCGTTACCGCAAACAAAGCCTCGCTATCATCCTCAATCGAAGCATAAATGAAACCCTTTCGCGGACGATCCTGACCTCCTTGACGACTCTTGTGGTGGTCGTGGCGCTGTTCATCTATGGTGGCGGTATTATCCACGACTTTGCTTTTGCCATGATCGTGGGCATCGTTGTCGGGACCTATTCCTCAATTTACGTTGCCAGCCCTATCCTGCTTGCCTGGCAGGGGAAAAAATAATGCCCCATGGAATCTCGCTTGCCGTGGCTTGTCTTGAAAAACGCCTGCGGCCTCAACAATCGGGCCTATCTGCGGCTGTTGGAGCGTTTCGGATCCCCGCAAGCGGTTCTTGAAGCCCCGATCTCCGACCTTTACCAAGTGGATGGGGTGACACCCAAGATGGCAAAAGCCATATCAAGAAAAACATTCCATCAACGGGCCTATTGCGAGCTGGAAAAAGCCGAGCGCAATAATTACTCCATCCTGACGCTGCACGATGCCGATTACCCCGAATTGCTTCGTCATATCGCTGACCCTCCACCTGTGCTCTACGTCTACGGCAAGCTTTTGCGCCACGAACCGGCGGTGGCTGTGGTCGGCTCACGCAAGGCCACGGCTTACGGCATGAATTCTGCCCGCAAGATTGCCGGAGGTCTGGCCGAACACGGCTGGACTATTGTAAGCGGCCTGGCCCGTGGCATCGATACGGCCGCCCATAAGGCGGCTTTGAAACGCGGGACCAGGACAATCGCGATTCTGGGCACAGGTCTCAATGTGATTTATCCGAAGCAAAACAGACAATTATTCCACGAAATCCCTGAAAACGGGGCCCTGGTCTCAGAATTTTTTCTTGACACCGAACCCAGGGCGCATCATTTTCCCGTCCGGAACCGGATTATAAGCGGTCTTTGTTACGGAACGGTTGTGGTTGAGGCTTCCCGCCGCAGCGGAGCGTTGATAACCGCCCGGCTGGCGCTGGAACAGGGACGCGAGGTTTTTGCCGTCCCGGGGAGCATAAGCTCTCCGGCAAGCAAGGGAACCCACTTCCTGATCCGCCAGGGTGCAAGGCTGATCGAAAATGCCGACCAGGTCACAGACGAATTGGCAGCCCAGATTGAACCCGGGGTCACGCCACCTAGCACTGAGGGCAAGCCGGAAGGCCGCGATTTGCCGGCTACAATCGAATTGAACAGTCTGGAAAAGGAGATTCTCGAGCTGATCGGCCCCGATCCGGTTCACATCGACGCAATCGCCGGCCGGACCGATGCCGACCCCGGGCTCCTGGCGGGCACCCTCCTGCAACTGGAATTGAAGGGACTGGTGCTCCAAAGACCGGGAAAATTTTTTCAGCGCCCATGAGGTCGAGCTGGATTCAAAGCTGCCGTCATTGATGAAAGTTGTATTGACAGAGACAATACCAAGATCATTCCCAGATTATAGCCAGAGGTAAACTGTGAGCGACAAACCACTTGTGGTAGTGGAATCCCCAACCAAGGTGCGGACCTTACGCAAGTATCTTGGTTCCGATTTTAATGTGGTTGCCACCGTAGGGCACATCAAGGACCTGCCCACCAAAGAGATCGGTATCGATATCGACAATGGCTTCAAACCCAAGTACAGTAATATAAAAGGAAAACAGAAAGTTATCTCGAATCTTCGCAAAGCTGCCGGTAATACCAGCGAAATTTATCTGGCCCCCGACCCTGACCGCGAGGGAGAAGCCATCGCCTGGCACACCATGGAAGTGCTCAAGAAGAAAGGCCGCAATTTTCACCGGGTGCTTTTCCACGAGCTTACCCGTAATGCAATCAAGAAGGCCATGGCCTCTCCTGAACCCCTCAACAAAGCCAAGTACGAAGCCCAGCAGGCCAGACGGATTCTAGATCGCCTGGTTGGCTATCAAGTATCTCCTCTGTTATGGAAAAAGGTCAAGAACGGTCTGAGTGCCGGCCGGGTCCAATCGGTGGCGGTACGCATAATTTGTGAACGCGAGCGCGCCATCCAGCAATTCGTTCCGCGGGAATACTGGTCGATCACCGCCAGGCTTGAAGGCGCCACCCCGCCGGCCTTCGAGGCAAAGCTGGTAAAACACAACGGGAAAAAGATAGATCTGCCCGATCAGCAGGCGGCAGACAGGGTCGTGGCCGAGCTGAGGGATGGTCGTTTCCAGGTGGACAAGGTTGCCAAGAAAACGGTCCGTCGCAACCCTCAACCCCCGTTTATCACCAGCAAGCTACAGCAGGAGGCCATCCGCAAGCTGAGATTTTCAGCCAAAAAGACCATGGTTATCGCCCAACAATTGTACGAAGGTATCGATCTGGGCCCCGGGGAACCGGTCGGTTTGATAACCTACATGCGAACCGATTCCACCAGGATTGCACAGGAGGCTGCCGAGGAGGCCCGCCTTTTGATCGAGCAAACCTTCGGCAGTGAATATGCCCTTGAAAAACCACGCTTTTTCAGGAACAAAAAAAAGGTCCAGGATGCCCACGAGGCCATCCGGCCCACATCCGTTTTCAATACACCGGAAAAAATAGCATCCCATTTGACACCTGATCAACTCGCTCTCTACCGGCTCATCTGGCAGCGCTTCGTTGCCAGCCAGATGGGGGCTGCCCTGATCGACCAGAAAACGGTTTCGATTGTCTCCGGCCCGTACACCTTCAGTGTCAGCGGGTCGACCGTAAAGTTCCCGGGGTTCCTGGCCCTCTACCGCAGCGAAGACGAAAAGGTCTCGCTTGAAAAAAACAAGCAGTCTCTGCCAAATCTTCAAAAAGGAGACCTCCTCCGCTGCCTGAAACTGAACCCCAAGCAGCACTTTACCCAGCCGCCGCCACGCTTTTCGGAAGCCTCCCTTGTCAAAGAGCTGGAAGAAAACGGGATCGGGCGTCCAAGCACTTATGCCACCATCCTTTCCACCATCCGGGACAAGGGCTACGTGATCCTTGAAAAGGGTTATTTCAGGCCCACGGAGCTGGGTTTCATTGTCAACGATCTGCTGGTCGAAAATTTCCCGGAGATTTTCAACGTCGATTTCACCGCCGCCATGGAAGACCAGTTGGACAAGGTGGAAACAGCCGACCTGCAGGCCCTGGCTGTCCTGGAAAATTTCTACGGGCCTTTCAAGGAGAGGCTTGACAAGGCCAGTGAAAACATGGTCAGCGTAAAGGGTGTGGGCTTGCCGACCGGTCTCAAATGCCCCATGTGCCGAGACAATGAGCTGAGAATAAAGATCGGTAAAAACGGTCATTTCCTTTCATGCAGTGGATTTCCGGAATGCACCTACAGCCGTGATTATATCCGCAATGAAAAAGGGGCCATTGAAACGGTCGAAATCAACCAGGACGCCCGGACCGACAAAACCTGTCCCGACTGTGGCAAACCGATGGTCGTCAAAAGAGGCAAGTACGGCGAATTTCTGGCCTGCAGCGGCTATCCTGATTGCAAACACACCGAATCGCTCTATGCCAATGGCGGCGGCAAACCCATCGGAATGGATTGTCCCCAAAAAGATTGTGACGGGCAGTTGGTTGAAAAAGTATCCAAGCGCGGGAAAACCTTTTACGGGTGCAATCGCTATCCCGAGTGTAATTTTGCCAGCTGGGACAAGCCCGTGCCGGCTGCCTGCCCCCAATGCGGAAACCCGTATCTGGTCGAAAAAACAACCAAAAAACTGGGCGCCTTTCTGGCCTGCCCCAACCGCGAATGCGGCTACCGCCAGCTTGACTGAAAGGGATGTGACAAACCTTGGGCTCCAAAAGACGTGAAAGGATGCGCCGGGACGCAATGAGCATTTTCCGGGCCGGCCTGAAAGCGGTCGAAGCCCGTGACGCAGTCTGCAATGCCCTGAAACTGGAAGGCGACCTGCTGACGGTTGCCGGCCAACGCTACCACCTGAATGATTATCGCCGCATCCTGGTTTTAGGTGCCGGCAAGGCATCTGCTTTCATGGCCGCCGGGATCGAAGCAATCCTTGGCCCCCGCATCTCCCGGGGGCTTGTCTGTGTCAAGTATGGACATCTAACCGGGCTTCAACATATCGAGCTGTTGGAAGCCGGCCATCCTATCCCCGATGCCAACGGCGAAGCAGCCGCCAGCGCGATACTGGAGTTGGCGAATCAGGCCGGAGCCGACGATTTGGTCATTTTCCTGCTTTCCGGAGGCGGATCTGCCCTGATGCCCCTTGCCTGGGAGGGAATAACTCTTCAGGACAAACAAAAGGCGGCCTCTTTGATGCTGGCATCCGGGGCCACCATTCACCAGATCAACACGGTCCGCAAGCATTGCAGCAGGGTAAAGGGCGGCCGTCTGGCCCAGGCGATCGCCCCGGCCAGGCTCATCACCCTGATCATTTCCGATGTCGTGGGCAACGATCTGGACGTGATAGCCTCCGGTCCGACAGTTGCAGACCCGACCACCTTTGCGGATGCATTGGGGGTTATTGGACAGCTGGGCCTGAAATCCAAGATGCCGGCGTCCATCATTTCCCACTTCGAAGCCGGAGTCCGTAATCAGGTACCTGAAACCCCCAAGGCCGATTCGTTCCCCTGGCAGCACGTGCAAAACGTAATCATCGCAGATAACCTCCTGGCCATGGAGGCAGCCCGCAAAAAAGCCCGCGAACTTGGTTACAATACATTGCTCC
>JALVRI010000515.1 GCA_027031325.1 Desulfobacteraceae bacterium | reverse complement strand
CCGCCCGCAAGCAGATGGAATCCCAACTCATCCAGGCTCAAAAAATGGAGGCCGTCGGCACCCTTGCCGGCGGAATCGCCCACGATTTCAACAACCGGCTCCAGACCATATCGGGCTATACCCAGTTACTCCTGCTGGACAAGGAACCTGAAAGCCCTGACCGGCTCAAGCTGATGGCCATTGCAAAGGCCGTTAAACGTTCCTGCCAGTTGACCGAGCAGCTCCTGATGTTCAGCCGCAAGATTGAAAGCCGCCTCAAGCCCATCGATCTCAACAACGAGGTAATCACGGTCAAGTCGCTTTTGATCCGCGCCTTGCCCCGCAACATTGCCATCGAAATAAAGATGGAAAAGCGCTTGCACATCATAAACGCCGATCCTTCCCAAATCGAGCAGGTAATAATGAACCTCGGAATAAACGCCAGCCAAGCCATGCCCAATGGAGGACGCCTTACCATAACCACTGAAAACGTTGTCCTGGATGATCGCTTCTGCAAGCGGCACGTGGGATTCGAGCCCGGTGACCACGTCCGCCTGACTGTGGAGGATACCGGCAGTGGAATGAAGCCGGAAATCCTGGAGAGGATCTACGAGCCCTTTTTCACCACCAAGCCCGAGGGTATGGGTACCGGGCTGGGACTGTCCATGGTACACGGCATAGTCAAGAACCACCGGGGACAAATCCTGTGCTCCAGCCGGCTCGGCCACGGCACACGCTTCGAAATATATTTTCCGGCCCTGCTGGTGAACGAAGAACACGTGGTGACGACAGGAGAACAAACCCTCCAGCTCAAGGGCGGAGAAGAGACTATTTTGCTGGTGGACGACGAACCGGACAATCTGGAGATTGGAACAAGTCTCCTGGAACGCTTCGGCTACAAGGTGCTGACCGCCGCCAACGGAACCATGGCCCTGGAATTGTTCAAAAACACGGCCAACGAAATCGATCTTACGATCCTTGATCTGGACCTGCCGGCAGTGGACGGCATGCAAGTGCTGGAAGCCATGCTGCAAACCGCACCGGGGGCAAAGGTCCTGATAGCCTCGGGACACAGCACCGACGTGGCCGTCAAATCCGCCCTTCGGGCAGGAGCCGCCGGGTTCATCAAAAAGCCGTACCAACTTGCCGACATGCTGGCAGCCATACGCGCTATTCTGGATGACAATCAAGATGCCGGAAACGACTCCGACAAGTCCCGCCGGGCTTTGCCCATCGATCCATAGGCCCAGGCAAATCGACATTGCCTTTTGCCGGCGGCCTGGTTACCGATCATCCCGGATTTCACAGCTGGTAAGTTCGGCGAAGATGCGAGGCGGAGGGCGGGCATTTCGGCCTTGCCCCAGGTTCAACCTGAAACGATCCGGGAAGGATCGTCCGGGGACCAATCGTATTTACGGCGGCGTTTTTCCAGGTACATGTTGGCATCGGCGTTTTTGAGCAGGGTTTCCACGTCGTTGCCGTCGGCCGGGAAAACACTTACACCGATACTGGCACCGATGAACTCGATCATGATGTCGCCGTAGCGGTAGGGCTCCTGGATCTTCCGGTTAATCCTTGCAACCACCGTTTCGGGACGGATCTGCTTCGGACTGCTGAGGATGACCGTAAACTCGTCTCCTCCCAAACGGGCCACGAAATCGGTTTTGCGAACAGCACTTTTGATCCGCCGGGCGACATCCTGCAAAAGACGGTCACCGATTTCATGGCCGTAAGTGTCGTTTACCTGCTTGAACTTATCGAGGTCGATAAACAACAAGGCCAGCCGGGTCTTGTAGCGCTTGGCATACTCTATGTCCTGTCCCAGTTGCTTCATGAAAGCGGCCCGGTTGTATAATCCTGTAAGGATATCGTTGAAGGCTGCATAGCGCAGTTCCAGTTCGGCCTTTTTCCTTGCGGATATATCCCTAATTACGCCCAGCAGGCCGGTGGGATTGCCGCTGTCGTCGCACAACAGGCTGCAGGTCATCTCTGTCCAGACGGTAGAACCGTCCTTGCGATACATCTCCAGTTCTATACTTCTTGAAGAGGACTTGTAGTCTGGACTGTTACGCTTGTCGTCCAGTTCCCTTGCCAGCATGGTAAGGGCCTTGTCGAGCGACTCGGGAGTAAGGGATTTTTCGACCGGTTCGGCCATGGCCTCTTCGACCGTCAGACCCCGCAATTGTTTGATCGAAGGACTGATGTAGGTCGGTTTCAGGTCCAGGGTGGCGGTCCAGATGACATCGGTGGTGTTTTCGGCTATCAGGCGGTACTTTTCCTCGCTTCTTTTCAGGGCGGCTTCGGCTTTTTGACGCTCTCTGATTTCAAGTTGCAGCACGTAGTTGGCTTTTTCCGCCCGGGCGGTCATTTCGTTGGCCTGCAAGATCGCCTTTTCCAGGGCCTTGTTGGCCTGTTCCAGCTCAGACTTTACCTTCTGCACCTGGCGCTGACGGCGGCGCCGTTCCTGGATCTCCAAGGTGAGTTCAGCAGTACGGGCCTCAAGTTTGTTTTTCAATTCCTGGACCCTGGCAAACATCCTGGCGTTGGCCACGGCAATGGCGAGGGGGCCGGCGGTTTTCTCGACAAACCCGGCCTGGTCGACAGTCAACGGCCTGGAACCGGGATCATCGGCCAGGGTATAGAATCCATGCAACTTATCATTGCCGACAAGGGGCACGATGCAATCGCACGCCAGCTCATCCATCAGGGCCAAAACAAGCTTGTGCACACCTTTGAGGACGGGATCGGCCTCTACGAAGTGACGATCGTAAAGGGCTTCTCCATGGGTCATGGCCCTGTCCAGTTCCTGATCAACAGAGACCGTGGCTCCATTCTGGCTCACGAAATCACCCTTGCCGGACCTGCGGAAGTAAAAGGTCACCCGGCGGCCATCCAGGACGCTGGATATCAGCTGGCCGGCCTCTTGCACCAGCTCTTTCAGCCCCTTGAGCTGGACAATTCCGTCGATCAGTTTGGATGCCGCCTTGCTGAAATACCGGCGGCTCTTGTTGAAGATGCGGTTGATGAACTCCTGAACCCTGATTATGTGAAGGTAATTGAATATGAACCAGATGACGAAAAATACCACCAGCAGGCGGGCATCGATGATGGCGATCTGGTTCCTGATCCAGAACAGGAAAATCACGTTCGGCACCAGAACCAGGGCCGATACCAGCAGCCACAACAGGGTCTGATGGGCCATGGTCCGTATATCGAGCAGGCGATGGCGGATGACACCGTAGCCCAGGATGGCCAAAGGAATGAAACCGAAATTGCCGAGCGGATAGAAATCGATACCCCTGATAGCCGGGATGTTGAAACAGGTAAGCAAACCCGCCAGGCAGAAGGCAAACAGAAGGTAACCCTGCTTGCGCTTGACAATCGGGTTTTCCTGTTGCCGAAAGGCCCTGATCATCAGCCATAAGGTGTAACCCAAAACCATCAGCCCGTAAACGCAGAAGATCTGGAAAACCAAGCCACCCTTGGCCATGTACCCCCAGTCGAACCTGTACAGGCCGGTGATGTACCAATCGGTAGGGGTAAAAAGGCTGATCAGAAAGCTGATCAGGAAAGAAGCAAGGGTAACCGGGGGCCGCCTCAGGCCAAGAACGGTGTGGAAAAAGAGGATCTGGATGGCCGGGATATAAACGTAGATGGAGTGAACGAACCTTTCAACCTTCAGGATCAAGTCCTGATCGTCGGTGAGCTGATGCAGGATGAAAACCGGCTCCAGCAGGCAATACCAGAGGCACAAGAGGGCAAAGACCACGTTTTCACGTCGCAAAGGCCGCCTTGACAAGGCCAGCCCCACCAGTCCGAATCCCACCAGGAGATACAACACCGGGGGAACCAGGTAGGGATTGAAAGAAGATGAAAAAGAATGCGCCATGGGATATTCGAAATATTTCCTGGAACAAAAACAGATTAAGGCCGCCTTTCCCGGCCGGCAACAGTCGACTGCAAAGTTTCAGTATTACTCCCTGATTCATTATCGGCCCCCGGGGAAAAAAATTTACCTTTCTGTAAAATTTGATGGACTATGCCCCTTGCGGATTAGTCCTGGAATTTAGAGGTGAATGTTGCTATATTCGGAGTCTGGAGCCATGTTTCAATCCGACTGCACACCCTTCCATCAGAACCGGATGGTATGAGCGACCATCCAGGCCGGGACGTTGCCGGACGGCAGCGGCGGGCCGTTTCTCTACCGGCTGGACAGATTTTGCAACCAAGGCGGCTTCAAAAAAAAAACAACCTGGCCGGCTTCCAAACCGCTGACCCTGATTCGGGTTATACCTTTTTCCCGGCGGTCTGAGACCGGCGCGGCAAACCAAACCTTCAAGGATCGCCATGGAGCTGACACTTCTTTTCGTCGACGACGAACAGTACATCCTCAAGGCCCTCAGGCGCAGTTTCCGCAGCATGCGCCGCACCTGGCGGATGGAATTTGCAGCCTCGGCCAGGCAGGCCCTTGAAATTCTGCTAAAAAACAAAATCGACGTGGTGATCAGCGAAATCCGCCTCCCGGACATGGATGGCCAGCGTTTCCTGGAAGCGGTAAAAAAGGTGCGCCCCGGATCAGTCAGGATAGTCATGTCGGGTTATGCCGACAAAGACCTGCTGGTCAAATCCATCGACCTGGCCCACCAGCTGATTGCCAAGCCCTGCGATGACGACCAGCTCAAGGCAGCCATCCAGAGGGCGATCATGATCAAGGACATGCTGGAACGATATGGCCTGAAAGACATTGTCGTGCGCATGGACCGGCTTCCCAGCCTGCCCACCCTCTATACCGAGATAAAGGCCGCCCTCCGAAAAGACAGTACCAACGTGGAAGACATAGCCGATCTGGTGGCCCGCGACGTGGGAGTAACGGCCAAGATCCTAAAGCTGGTCAATTCCTCTTTTTTCGGCCTGCGCCAACACGTGACCAGCCTGGCCAAGGCCATCGGGATGCTGGGCATGGACACTATTCAAGCCATGGCCCTGAGCGCTTGTACCGTCGATCAACTATGCGCCCGGGCAAGCGGGCTTCGGGCCGAACAAGTATGGGACCACGGTTTTGTAACTGCGAATTTTGCCCGCGCCATCGCCCGCCGGGAGAAAATGGAGCCCGAGGTCACCGACGACACCTTCATGGCGGGCTTGATGCACGACATCGGACAGATGGTTGTGGCCGTCAACCTGCCCGAAAAATGGCAGGACGCCTGCCGGCTCGCCAAAAAACAAGGCCTCAAGATGCACCTGGCCGAAGAGCAGGTCCTGGGTGCCGACCATGCCGTCATCGGGGCCTACCTGCTTGGGCTCTGGGGCTTGCCCGAAGCGGTTGTCAGGGCCGTCTGCAATCACCACCACCCGGATCAAAGCAGCCCCGGCGAGCTTACCCCGGCATTGATCATCGCGGTCGCCGATGCCTTCGCCCACGACCTGGAAGGCCGTCTGGATTCAAAAGAAACACTTGAGCAGATTGACCAGGCCCTGGTGAAAAGCCTGGACATGACCCGGCGGCTGGCAAAGTGGCAAAAAGAATGCCGGCGCCTGCTCGATGATAGCTGAACCATCGGCCCGGTGGGCCCCGCTTTCCCGGAAAATCACCGCCGCAGACGAACTTTCCCGCCAAGGGGCTTTACAACCATCTTTTCCTGGTCTACAAGCATATGCTGAAAATTCAGATACGGCGTCCAGCATTTCAGGCAGCGAGGATCCCATGAAACCGGAACAGACACTTGTCCTGGCAACAAGAAACGAGGGCAAGACCCGCGAGATAAGGTCTCTGCTGGCAGGTTTTCCTGTAGTCATAAAAAACCTCGCCGATTTCGGCCCCATTGCTCCGATCAGGGAAGACGGAGCCACCTTCGAGGAAAATGCTTACAAAAAAGCCAGCCTGACGGCCCGTTTCCTAGGCCTTCCCTGCCTGGCAGACGATTCGGGCCTGTGCGTGGCGGCCCTTGACGGCCGCCCCGGCATTCATTCGGCACGTTACGCCGGGCCTGATGCCACCGACAAGCAGCGCTGTCAAAAGCTCCTGGAAGAACTCGGCGACAACTCCGACCGGCGGGCGGCCTTTGAATGCGTGATCTGCATCGCCGTACCCACCGGCCCGGCCCTTACCTACGAGGGCCGTTGCGAAGGAATCATCATCGACCGTCCCCGTGGGGACAACGGTTTCGGCTACGACCCGATTTTCTTCTATCCTCCCCTGGGTAAAACTTTCGCAGAGCTTTCAATGGAAGAAAAGAGCCGGGTGAGCCACCGGGGAAAGGCCCTGGCCGAAATCAGGGAAGAATTCGACAAAATACTCATCTGGATCGAGCAGCACATGCCGATCATTGAAAAGAAAGGATGCCTGGGTACACCGGAGCATTAAAGCCGCGGAAGGAGTAAAGAATGCTCAAATTCAACCATGGTCCGGACATAGTGGAAGAAATCGGAAAAGTTACCAATGCAGAACAAGCCAGGGAAGTATTCAAAACCCGTTTGGACGAGGTCCACCTTGAAAGAATTTCAATATTCAAGGAGGCTGCGGTTATCAAGAAGATCGCCAATGCAATCGTAATGTGCAACCCGGCGACAGTATATGTCAATACCGGCTCGGAAGAAGACCGTGATTTCATCCGCAACCTGGCCCTCAAAAACGGTGAAGAAGAAAAGTTGCCCATGGAGGGTCACACCATTCACTTCGACCTCAAAGAGGAACAGGGCCGCATAATAGACCGAACCTATTATATAGCCAACGACGATGAGCTGGTATCATCTCTTGCCAAGCGGATGTCCCGCCGGGAGGCCCTGGAAGTGGTGGCCGGGGGGATGGGCGGCATAATGGAAGGCATGACCATGATCATCGGCTTTTACTGCCGCGGTCCGGTCGGGTCACCGGTTTCCAACCCGGCCATGGAAATCACCTCCTCGGCCTACGTGGCCCACAGCGCGGAACTGCTCTATCGCAACTGCTACGCGGAATTTGAAAACGAGGCCCTCCGCCTCGGCCATTTCTATACCAATATCCACAGCCAGGGACTGAACCGCCCCGAAGATCTTCCCGACGCAAGGGTGCTCATGGACCGCAGTCATCGTACCACTTATTCTTTCAAATGCACCTATGCCGGCAACACCTTGCTGTTGAAAAAGGGCAACCACCGCTTCTCGGTGGATAAAGCCGTCTACCAGGGCCGGGGCAAGGAACTTGCCGAACACATGTTTATCACGGGAGTCCGGGGACCGGGAGGAAGGACAACCTGGGCCACCGGAGCCGCCCCCAGCGGCTGCGGCAAGACCACAACCGCCATGGCCGGTGACCGGTTCGTGGGCGACGACCTGGCCCAAATGTGGATTGCAGGCGACGGTTCGATCCGCTCGGTCAACCCGGAGTGTGGTATTTTCGGCATCGTCGAAGACGTCAACTGGGAAGGCGATCCCATGCTGATGAAGTGCCTGCGGCAGCCGGGCACCGAAGTGATATGGTCCAACGTCCTGATCGATGAAAACGGGGTGCCTCAATGGACCGGCAACGGTGAAGAGCCTCCCCAAAGAGGTCGCAACTTCCAGGGCGCCTGGCATCGCGGGATGAAAGACGAAAACGGCAACCCAGTCCCCATCTCACACCCCAACGCCCGTTGCACCCTGTCTTCGAGCGCCCTTGAAAATTATTCTTCCAAGGCCGAGGATCCGGCCGGGGTCGAGACGAGGATCATCACCTACAGCGGAAGAGACAGCGACACCATGCCCCCGGTATGGGTAGCCCGCACCCCGGACGAAGGCGTTGTCATAGGTGCCTGCATTGTCTCCGCCGCCACGGCCACCGAGGTTGGAGCCACGGGTGTCAAGCGCGCCCCCTGGGCCAACGCACCGTTCATACCGGGCAGCCTGGGTGACTACATGGCGGCCCAGTTTGAATTTTTCAACAGCCCCGAAATAGCGCCCGCAAAACGACCGGTTATGGCCGGCCTGAACTACTTTCTCACCCACGAAGCCCGGGGCGGGCAGGGGAAAAAGCTGCTGGGAGAAAAGCGCGACGTCAAGGTCTGGCTGGGGTGGCTGGAACGCCGGGCCCACGGTGAAGTCGAAGCCCTCGAAAGCCCGATCGGTTACCTGCCCTGCTACGATGACCTGAAGCAGCTATTCAAGCAGATAATCTCAAAGGAGTATCCCAAGGAGCTTTACGATAAGCAGTTTTCGCTCTACCTGGATAATATCCTGGCGCGGATCGAAATGCAGATGGAAGCCTACGGGAAAGAAGAAAACATTCCGGCGCGCCTGTTTGAAGTCCTCCGTGAACAGCGCCAGGGGCTGCTGCAGCTGAAGGAGCGCTTCGGTCCCGTTGTGACACCGGACCAGTTGCAAAAGGCCGCTCGGAACTGAAATTGTTTGATGAAAAAGCCTTTCAACCCCGCGGGAGGGTCACCGGCTGTCTGGAAGGTCCTGGGCAGCCGGCGGATGATGGTTTGCCTGGTAATGGGATTTGCCAGCGGCCTGCCCCTGCTGCTGACCATCACCCTGCTCCAGGCCTGGATGAAAGAAGCCGGCGTAGACCTGGGGACCATCGGGCTCATGTCCCTGGTGGGCCTGCCTTACACCCTCAAATTCCTGTGGGCCCCTTTGCTGGACCGCTATGTTCCGCCCCTGCTGGGCCGCAGAAGGGGCTGGCTTTTGATCTTCCAACTGGCCCTGGTGGGTTCCATCTGCCTGCTGGCCGCCTCCGATCCGGCTGAAAATCCCTGGGCCGTGGCCCTGGCGGCCCTGGCCCTGACCTTTTTCAGCGCTTCCCAGGACATCGTCATTGATGCCTACCGCCGGGAAGACCTGGCCGACGAGGAACTCGGCCTGGGATCCTCGCTCTACATCGCCGGCTACCGGATCGGGATGTGGCTCTGCTCGGCAGGCGGACTCATCCTGGCCGACCATTTCCCTTTCCCGACCGTCTATCTCATCATGGCCGCCTGCCTGCTTCCGGCCATGCTCACCACCGTACTGACACCCGAACCACCGGCCCCTTCGGGACGCCCCCTGAGCCTGAAAGAGGCCGTCATCGAACCCTTTGCCGACTATTTCACCCGTTCCAGCGCCATCCTGATCCTGGCGTTCATTCTGCTCTACAAGATAGGCGACAGCATGGCCTCGGCCATGACCATCCCTTTTTACCTGGAGCTGGGATTTACCAAGACCGAAATCGGGACCATCGTCAAGACCATCGGCCTCTGGGCCACCATCGGCGGCGGCCTGGCAGGCGGGACCCTGATGCTGAGGCTTGGAATAAACCGCAGCCTCTGGATCTTCGGTTTCCTGCAAATGGTATCAACGGCCGGCTTTGCCATCCTGGCAAGGATGGGATACAGCCTGGCGGGCCTTACGGCAGTGGTCGGTTTTGAAAACCTGACCGGCGGAATGGGAACCGCCGCTTACGCCGCTTTCATGGCCAGTCTGACCAACAAGAAGTTCACCGCCACCCAGTACGCCCTGCTATCGAGCCTGATGGGCGTTCCGCGGGTGATCGTCTCATCTTCCACCGGCTACCTTGCGGAATTTCTGGGCTGGCAGGGATTTTTCATCTTCTGCACCCTGATCGCCCTGCCGGGACTGATCCTGCTGTCGAGGTTTGCGCCTTTCAAAAATAATGGTTAGATTGATTCAAATATCAGACAAGGATGGCAAGCTGGAAAGATGGGCCGAAAAAACAAGGATAAAAAAGACAAGCCGATCCGGGCCGCAAAAGCCAAACTGGCCCTCCAACGCCGGGAAATTCTTTCCATGGAACCCGACAAGGCCCTGGAGCGAATCCTGGAACATCCTTTCCCGGCGACCCTGGTTCAGTCCTTCACCCCGGAAGACCTGTACCTCATGATCCACGCCATAGGCCCGGACGACGCTCTGCCCCTGCTCGCCCT
>JALVRI010000514.1 GCA_027031325.1 Desulfobacteraceae bacterium | reverse complement strand
GGACGCCGCCGGCCGATACCGATCGAAGGTTCCGAGTTTACCCTGGAGACGGACCTGGTGATCGTGGCTGTCGGTTCGGGAGCCAATCCTCTGCTTACCCAGTCCACGCCTGACATGAAGCTCAACAAATGGGGTTATATCATCGCTGATCCTGAAACCGGCAAGACCACCAAGAAGGGTGTCTGGGCAGGTGGTGATATTGTTACCGGGGCGGCCACGGTAATTCTGGCCATGGGAGCCGGCCGCAAGGCCGCAGATTCCATTCACAAGTACCTGACATGGGGCTGGTAGTCCGGATTGCCCATGCCAAAACCAACGTGATCGTATCGCCGGCCTGGGATCGGATTGCCAGGCCGGCGATTTTTTCTTCTCCCGCCCCAGGGCCCGGGCCGGGGTTTCTGAAAAGCCTTGACTTGGAAGGCAGAATATATTTTTCTATTCTGAGTGGTTACGAAATTGTCGGTCGGTACCTGATTCTTGTTCGAAATTCAGGTATAATTGATACCAGTGTCGCAGTGGAGTTGTAATGTACATCTTAGGATATTTCATCATGGCCGTTGCCCGGATCCTGGATGTGGTTCTGGTTGCCTATATGTGGGTGGTGATAGCCCGTGCCGTTTTGTCCTGGGTGAATCCGGATCCTTTCAATCCCATCGTCCGTTTCATCAACAACGTCACCGAACCGGTCTTGTACCGCATCCGGGCAAGGTTGCCGGTAACTTTCAGCGGGATTGATTTTTCTCCGATTGCGGTGCTGCTGGCCATAATCTTTCTGCGGATATTCGTTGTCAACAGCCTTTTACGGATTTCGGCCACCTTGATGTGAAAGGCGGCCGGGAGGAGGTCCGTTCATGCATTTGACACCCAAGGAAATACAGCAGCAACAGTTCCGGGTAAAGTTCCGGGGTTTTGACGTCCACGAGGTGGACCGTTTTCTGGAACAGGTTTCAGACCAGATGGAGCTGATGCTCCGCAGGATCGCGGAACTGGAAGACGAGGTTAAGCGCCTGAAGCTTGAAAACAAGGGCTTCAAGGAAAGGGAAGAGACCTTCAAGAGGGCCATGCTGAATTCTCAGAAGGTCCTTGAACAGATGAAAGACAACGCCCGCAAGTCGGCCGAGGTCATCATCGCCGATGCAGAAGTCAAGGCAGAGAGGATGCTCAACCGGGCCCATAACCGGCTGGCCCAGCTTCACGAGGATATCGCCGAGCTGAAGCGTCAACGGATGCAGTTGGAAGTCCAGATCAGGTCCGTTCTGGAAGCTCATACCAAGCTGCTGGAACTGAGCAAGGAAGGTATGGATGCCCTTGACGAAGAAGACAACAAGCTGACTTTCCTGAGAAACGGTTGATCAAACAAGATTTGCCCCGGATCATGGATGCTAAACTTTCCCTGGCCGGAGACGATAACAGGTTTGACCGTATCTGAATCCGGCGCCTGGTTTCAGGCGGCGGGTCATTCAAATCCACTAGGAGCGAAAGATGGCCAAGATAGACGCTTTTTTCAAGCTGATGCACGAGCAAAATGCGTCAGACTTGCACTTGATGGCCGGCCAGCCTCCGGCCTTGCGAATCCATGGCGACATTGAAAGGGTCAAGTACAAGATCCTTGACAACGACGAACTGAGGGCCATGCTGTACGAGATCGCGCCCGAGGACAAGATCAAGGTTTTTGAAGAAACCGGCGACGTGGACTTCGGTTACGAGATTCCCGGCCTGGCCCGCTACCGGGCCAATTTCTTTTTACAACGCAACGGGGTCGGGGCCGTTTTCCGCGAGATTCCCAGCAACATCCAAAGCTGCGAGCAGCTTGGACTGCCTCCGGTGATGGCCAAGCTGGCCACCTTGCCACGGGGGTTGGTGATCGTTACCGGACCGACCGGAAGCGGTAAATCGACTACCTTGGCGGCCATTATTGACGAGGCCAACCGGACCCGCTCAGACCATATCATCACCATCGAAGATCCCATCGAATTCGTTCACCAGAGCAAGGGCTGCCTGGTAAACCAGCGCGAAGTAGGTTTGCATACGAAGACTTTCAGTGCCGCCCTGCGGGGGGCCCTGCGCGAGGACCCGGACATAATCCTGGTGGGGGAAATGCGTGACCTGGAGACTATCTCCCTGGCCATCGAGGCCGCTTCCACCGGCCACCTGGTCTTTGCCACCCTCCATACCACCAGCGCGGCCAAGACGGTCGACCGGATCGTGGAAGTATTTCCGGCCCAGGAACAGGCCCAGATAAGGTCCACCCTGGCCGATGGCATCCGGGCCATCATTTCCCAGACCCTTTTCAAAAGGATAGACAGGCGGGGCCGGATCCCGGCCCTGGAAATCCTGATCGCCACCCCGGCGGTGCGTAACCTGGTCCGCGAGTCCAAGTCCCACCAGATACCTTCCATGATCCAGACCGGTAAGAAGTACGGTATGCAACTGCTGGACGATGCCATCATGGAATTGTACAACAAGGGTAAGATCAGTGCCGACGATGCCTATACCAAGGCAAATGACAAGGCCCGCTTCCGGCCGCTGTTGAAGTCCCCGCCCACCGATTTCACCGAGGCTTAGAAAAGAAGGAGTTAAGGTTTAGCGGCAGCGGTTACCAAGTGAGGTGATAGCATGAAGAAACAAGAGGTCGACCACATCCTGACCAGGATGCTCGATTCCCACAACAACGTTTCAGACCTCAACCTGACCGTGGGCAAACCCCTCCAGGTGGAAAGTGCAGGACAACTGGTCCCGGTGGAAATAAAGCCCCGGATACGGTCCCTAACTCCCTTTCAGACCGAGGTTTTCGCCCTCAACCTGATCAATGGGGACCGCCGCCTGACCGAGACCCTGTTGCAGACAGGATCCTGCGACCTGTCGTACAGCCTGCCGGGCAAGGCCCGCTTCAGGGTCAACATCTTTTCCCAGTCGGGACACTACTCCATCGTTTTGCGGCGTCTGGAATCCAAGGTGCCCACCATCAAGGACATGGGTCTTCCGGAGGTTTTCTACAAGATCGCCCAGGAGCTCAACGGGATAGTATTTTTCACAGGTGCCACCGGCAGTGGTAAATCCACCTCCCTGGCGGCCATCCTGGAAGAGATAAACGAGCAAAAGTCGGTCCACGTGGTTACCCTGGAAGATCCCATCGAGTACCAGCACCCCCACAAGAAGGCCACCTTCAACCAGCGGGAACTGGGGGCCGACTTCGACACTTTCGCCAACGGCCTGAGGGCGGCCTTGCGCCAGGCGCCCAAGGTGATCCTGGTGGGCGAAATGCGCGACCGGGAGACGGTCGAAATCGGGCTCAACGCCGCAGAAACCGGTC
>JALVRI010000513.1 GCA_027031325.1 Desulfobacteraceae bacterium | reverse complement strand
GGAAAGTCACCAGTTGGTTGATTGTCGAATCAGCGGCACTTGTTGATTCAAAATAGCCCCGTACCATGATTTCATAGGCCAGTCCCTTTCCCGGGTTCCAGCTTATAACCAGCTGGAGTGGTATTGAGTTGAGCCGTTTGAGACGTCCAAGCATTTCGACCGCTGTCGAAAGGGTGGGCGCGTCGGCGATTTTTATCCAGCATAGATCCAGGGCAGGTTGATCCTTGCGAGCAACGACAGCCGGGAATACCACCTGCTGGCCGATCCAAATGGTGTCGGGATCACGGATATCCGGATTTCCGGCCAAAAGGAGCTTCAAGAGGCCGGGATTGAATCTTCCGTACACCTCTTTTATCAGGTCGGCGAGGGTATCGTTAGGCCGTATCTTGATTTTGCCGATATCGGAAGGTGGATGCCGGACGGGAGCTTCACTTTCCATGGCGTTTTGCCGGAAGCGGTCTTGCTGCTCCGCTCGATTCAGCGCTGCTCCGTTGTTTGAGCCCGTTTGGACCACATCGGCAGCCATGTCCTGATTTACCTCTGGTTTACGGGACAGCCCGGGCCTTGGAACCGTTACCAATACCTTTGCAAGCCTGTGTCCTTCGGTCCACGGATTCGGCAAGAGGGTGAAAAAAATTGCCACCACCGCCGTCATTACGGCTGCCGTCGCCAGGTAGGGTGCGGCTTTGACTCCCAGAGGAATCGGCATGAGGTTGCGCCTGGCCGTCGCCAAGACCAGGGACCGGTTTACCTTCCCGGCATCCTTGACGATTAGGCCCAGGATGCAATGGTGACAAAGATTGATGAGTTTGCGGGGATACCCTCCGGTGATGCGGTAGACGGCACGGATTGCCTGGGGGGTGAATAAACTTCGCCAACCCCCCGGACATCCGGAGCGTCTGAGACGGTAATCGATCATCTGTTTGGTGTTTTTGAAATCGAGGGGGCCGAGAAGGTAGAACAGGTTGATTCTGTCCCCGAAATTGGGATGGCGGGAAATGATCTGCCTGAATTCCGGTTGGGCGAAAATAACTATTTGAAGCAGCTTGAAGTCGTTGGTCTCGTAATTGAGCAATTCGCGAAGCTGTTCGATACAAGCTGGGGGAAGTTTCTGCCCTTCATCTATTACCAGGACAATGATCTTGTTTTTCTCGACACCTTCGGAAAAAAGATGATCCTTTATGATTTCTCTGAGTTCACCCTCGGTGCTTGCCGGAGCGGGTCTTGTTCCGATCATGGATTCTACAAGGCTTCGTAGGAGGTCGGTGACCGAATCGAAGGCTGGATCGAGGATGAGGTGGGTTGAAAAAGATTCTTGTTGGGGCAACCTGCGCAGCAACTGGCGGCAAAGGGTCGTCTTGCCGGTGCCTATCTCGCCGATAACCACATTGAGGCCCCGCTTGAGGCGCAAGGCCAGCTCCAGCTTTTGCAGGCATGCCTGGTGTATCTCGGACTGGAAGAAAAAGTCCGGGTCAGGTGAGTTTGAAAAGGGCTCGCTTGTGAGGTTTAGTAACCGGAAATAATCCATTTTACCCCGGGACGCCTACTACCCTGGTTTATGCGGGCCGGATAGCGGTCAATTAGCCGCTGCCCGCTGTTTCAGGATGTACGGCGTTATGAATATAAGGATTTCTTCCATTTGGTCCCGATTGCTTTGCCCCTTGAAAAGATGGCCAATTAGAGGGATATCCTGCAAATACGGCACCCCGGACTTTATATTGCGGGTACTTGTCTTGTTCAGGCCGCCGATCACAGTCGTCTGACCATCGAAAAGAATTACATTGGTTTCCGCCTTCTTGGTAAGCAAAGTGGGATTACCGGCTACCGTCCGCGAGAAATCGAGCTCGTCTTTTATGGTCTTGATGTTGAGCTTGAGGGTGTCACCGTCTATTACGTGGGGAGTGACCCTGAGGCTCAAGACGGCTTTCTTGTATTCGATTTTGACTTCTTTGTCTTCAACCGTTTGAAAGGGCACTTCGTCACCGCTTTCAATCAGGGCCGTCTGATTGTCCAGGGTTGTGATAGACGGGCTGGAGAGGATATTGAGCTTACCCTCTTCCTCGAGGGCGCTGAGCTGAATCGCCAGAATACTTTCACCAACTTTTTCGGCGATGAATCCGATGGTCATTCCCGATCCGGCTACTGCTGCGCTGCTGAGATCGGCAGGAAAGTTGAAGGCGAACCCTGCATCCGGAGCTACCGTTTCACCCGCACCGGGACTTATGCCGACGGCACTTTCAGCACCGGGGGCAAACCAGTAATTTTGACCGGCATTGTGATAAAGACCACCCCATTGAACACCAAGTTCGCGGGCCGTGCGGCGGGTGGTTTCGACGATGTTGGCTTCGATCAGGATCTGGGGGGTCGGCCTGTCAAGACGCTCTATGAGGGGGATCATTCGGGAAAGATCCCCGGAAGTTGCCTGGACCACGAGTGCATTGGTATGCTTGTCCACCGTGATCGAGCCGATCGGCTTGCCGTCCTTGCCCGTGGTGAGCAGTTTCTCCATGCAGGTCTTCATCTGCCCGGCATCGGCATAATCGATGGGAATAATCCTGGTTATGAGCGGTGAGCGCATCTGAATCAGGCGTCTTTTCTCCTGGATTTTCTGTTCTGCCTCCAGCCGCTTAAGGTTGCGCTTTTTGTCCTCGATGGATTCTATCCGCAGAATATTGCCTTCCCAGGTGTAGCTTAGGCCCTGAGCGTTTAAAATTCCCATGAAGACCTGGTTCCAGGGGGCTTGTTTTACATTGAGGCTCATTTTCCCCTTTACACCCGAATTTATGATAATATCCAGCCCGGCAGCCCTGGCAAGGGCTTTCAGGAGGACGGCAACGTCTGCCTGGTGCATGTTCAGGGTAACCTTACGCTTGGGAAGGGGCCTTGCTGTGCTTTTGGAAGCGGGTTTGTGGCCGGGCTCATAAGTTTTGACGTCCGGAAGCTTTATTCTTTTCGGACGCGGAGCAGGTGACCACGCCCGGCTTTCCAAAGCCTTGGCACGCCATTTTTCAAACCTTGGATCGCGGGTTTCTTTTTTGCTGGAGCTGCATCCAAGTATGCAAAGTGCTGCCAAGATCAACGCCAGCATACTTGCGGCATGAGACTTCAAGACGATGTTTGCATTTCTGTAAACCGGGAAAAAGTCCATTTTCTTTTCCGAAAGCTGGCGGCGTTGAGCCGATTCCGTTTGACTTAAAAATTGGGCCGCGAAATTTGCCGAAAACAAATAGCCGGAAATTGTCATATCTGGATTGAAAAGTAATACGTTTACAAGCTTAGCTTCAAGGCTGATCGTCCTTCAAGGGTAAAATCGTAACCCTGCCGTCTTTGATACTTACTATTTCGATATGATCATTTTCAATCTTTCGTAAATAATAATTTTTTTCCAAAAGCATCTCGCCTGCTTCATATTCGATACCATTTATAATAGCCAGCTTTTTGGAACCCAGGGAAACGAAACCCGAATAGGTCCACCTTGGTTGCCGTAAATTTCCCTTTTTAGATTCGACCTGCTTGGCTTCCTTCCCCCCAAGGGCGGACAAGGATGCAAGAAAGGGGTTTTTCTTCCACGCCAGGGAGCTGTGAGCAATGACGTATTTTTCGGTTGTTGAAAGTGCGGTTTGCTTTATCTGTTTTGATACCTGCTGAATGAAACTTGCTATTTCAGCCGAAGATTCACTTTTCTTATGTCCCGTACCGCTGTCAGGGCCGGCCAGGAACAGCTCATAAACACCGAAAATCAAGGCCAGGCAGGCAAGCATCAAAATTATCTTTTCCCGGGTTGTCATGGCAGTTTTCCAGACTCCCTCTTATTAAATTTGGAAGTTACCCAAGTAAGCGCCTCCCGTGGCAAGGCTGATCAGTGTTGTCTCAGGGCCAGGCGCATTCTGACCCTCAGTTTTTCCGGTTGATTGGCTTTTATTGTAATTCTTTCGATTTGTTCCAAGTAATCCAGGCTGCATATCCTGTAGACCATGGGCCGGATATCTTTGAAACGGCCGCTGAAGACCAGTTCTATTTTCAGTAGCCTTGAATCCTCCAGGTATGACTGGGTGTCCGGCAGTACCTCTTCCAGGTTGAGATGATAGTTGTTGGCAAGTTGGAAAAAGCGGTTTTCCAACTTGCTGAATTCACGAGGGGCTACTTTATTCTCATCTGGAATTGCAAAACCCGGAGGTGCTTTTTCCTGTACTTCTTTTATCAGGGTCATGAAAAGGGGGAAGAGGGCCTCTTGGCGCTCTATTTCGACCTGCTTGCTTGCTATCTGACTTTTGATCGATGCCAGGGCGCGATAGGAAGGGATGATCCCGGCCAGTGTGATGGCCAGGGCTGCCAGGGCGCCTATTGCAAGGTAAATCACTGTGGTTGAAGGTAGAGTTATTTTTTTCATGTCTCCACCAGTTCGAATCTGACCCTGAAGCGTAAAACCTGCCTGCCGCCCAGGTTTTGGGTGCCTCTTGATTGAATCACCGGATTACGCATCAGGGGTGAGTCCTTGAGCTTGAGCAGATATCCTGACAAAATAGATTCGTATCCCCGCCGGCCGGGGAAGATTATGCCTTCCAGTACAAGTGAACCGGCCATCGGTGTTTTGCCCTCGTGCGCATTTTCCATTACCGTATCCAGGAGAATCAAGCGTATGGTATCGGGGGTGAGGCGCGCTATCTCCTCGATTAAGGCCAGTGGATAATACCGGCGGCTTATTTGTTTGATCATCATTCGCTTGCGTTTGCTACGGGCAAAGAGGGTCAGGATCAGGTTTTTGTCGGCAGGTGGATTGTAAGTCAGAAGCTTTTGATTCAACTTGACAAGTTGGTCCTGGTATTTGGCTAGAAATAGGTTCTGGGTCAGGTATACCCCGGTAAGCAGAATGCACAGCAGTATCCCGACGGCCAGAACCGTTACATTCATTTTGCGTGTCCGTTCAACGCGGGCCTTTTCTTCATGGGTGAACAGGAAATTCGGTGTCCAGCGGTTGTCGGACAGGGCCATCCCGATAGAGGGAACATAGCCTTCCCGTTCAGCTATGGTTGAAGGGGGGGGTTGTTCGATGGCGAAAGATTGTGAGTTGGGGAACGGGTCCAGGACCGTTATGGGGACCTCCAGCTGAGTGCTGAGAAAATTCGTGACCATGCCGCTGGCGGCAACGGGACCGGAAATGAAGAGTCTCGAGATTCCATCCTTGCGAAAATTCAGGCAGTAATGCTCGATGGTCCTTTCCACCTGGCGCACAAGCCGCTCCAGGGCCGGCAAAACCATTTGGAATATGTCTTTGCGACTGGGCAGGTTTTCATTTGTTCCCTGTTTCTCGTAAACGGTCGCCCCACTGATAAGGTGCTGGAATATTTCATCCGCCGAAAGCGTGGTGGCCGTAAGGAGGGTTTGTCGATCAATTTCATTGCCGTTGGGGCCGCGAGCCTGATCAATGGCCTCGATCATGCTTCGCATGCCGGCCTTGATACCTCTGGACAGCAGGAGGTTCCCCCTGGAATAAATCGCTATCCTCGACCAGTCCCGGCCGATGAAAAGCGTACACACATCTTCATTACCAGTTTCGATAACCCGGCGACGGAAAAGGTTTTGAATAGCAAAAGGAACGATCGATATCCCGGTCAGGGGATATCCAAGCGCCTCGAAGGCATCGGCCATCTCCCTGATTTGGGCCTTGGGAACGCTGATGGCCATGATTTCGTATTTATTGACTCCGTCTTCGGCCACTTCACCGAGTATCTCGTAATCCAGCAGGTCCTTGTTGGGATCGAAATTGATCTTTTTGGTGAACGTCCAGTAAACCGCGTTGGGTATTTGCTTGCGCGGCACCTTTGGAATACGGATGCAACGGTTTTCGACCTGGGATGATGGCGTCGTGGCCCAAAGGCGGACCCTGGTATTGTTGCCACAAAAGGAATCCAATGCCTGCCGCAGTTTCCCCAGGAATGCATTGTCCTTGAAGGAAGCCTCGGATTCAAGCTGGACGTTACGATAGCCAACCAGGCGCAAGGGGGCATTATTGCTATGGATTACACTGGCCAGGCGGATGTAGGTATGACCGATATCTATTCCGACTACAGCCTGTTTGCCGGGCTTGAAACACCGTAGGATAGGGTTTCCGGCAGGAGGTGATGGTGATTTGGGCCCTGGCTCCGAGGCACCAGAGCCGCCATCCTTGCTGGCAGGACTGCGAATTAGGTCCAACAACTTCTCCGTGGAGGAGATCTCATCCGGTTTGCTCAATGTAGCGCTCCGTGTCCGGCTCTCCCTTGCCGTTTGGTTATCTGGTTCGATAGCCTGCTGACAGGCTCAAATTTTCCATGAACTCGGTCGGTTGTCAAGCGATTCCTACAGATTGGACTGATTTTGGCTTCTTTTGCTTGAAAGGGGGCAGGTTTGACTGTAATATAATTGGTTTATGCGGATATAAGGTATATTTTCAACAAAAGACTGGCGTTTCAGATGGTTGAACAACATTACCCTGGGCCTGATTACAGAGCCGATCCTAGCGGCGACCGGCCAGGTGTGGCTGGAGAAGAAGGGGAGACGATGGCGGCATCCGGTGGACGTATTTCCAACATCACCGACCACATGATGGTGATCGGGATAACCTTGGCGGCTGTATATTGGCTGCTGGATTCGTTTATGGCCATTTTTTTGCAGACGGACAACTTTCTTGAAAAGTTGACAGGTGTTGAACTCGACAATATCTGGATGCGAATAATTGTTTTATGCCTTTTTGCAATTTTTGGATCCCATGCCCAGTATACCCTCAACCAACGTCGCCGCATGGCTGAAAAGATAGTCAGGGATGCGGCCACCAGGGAACGGTTTCAGCGCCTGCTCTCTCCCGATCTGGCCGAGATGGTTGTTTCCGGTGAATTGACGGTTGAAAAAGGTGGTGAAAACAGGATCGCGACCGTTATGTTCGTCGACATCCGGGGCTTTACCCACCTGAGTGAAAACACAGAGGCTTCGTCTATCCTCCAGATGCTCAATGAATACTACGAACGGATGGTGGACATCGTCTTCCGTTACCAGGGAACGGTGGATAAATTCATCGGAGATGCCATGATGGTTATCTGGGGGGCCCCCGTCGCCCATCCGGATGATCCTCAAAGGGCCATCAGGGCGGCCCTGGAGATGAACAAGGCCCTGGAGAAATACAACGCCGAAAGGAGACAAAAAGGACTCGCCCCCATTGCAATTGGGATCGGAATCAACACAGGCAGCCTGGTGGCGGGCTATATTGGGTCCTCGCGGACAATGAGTTACTCGGTGATTGGAGATACCGTCAATACTGCCGCCAGGTTGTGTGATGCCGCCATGCCGGGTGAGATTATAATTTCGGACCAGACCTTAAAGGCCGTTGGTGAAGGAGAATTCAAGGCCAAGGCCAAGGAGCCGATCAAGGCCAAGGGAAAGGACCAGCCGATAAAGGCCTGGCAGGTGATCGGTGAAGCAGACGGCGGGCAGACAGCATGACCCCGGGTTCAAAGACAGGAAGCCGGCCCGAAGCATTGCCGCAAAGCTTCAGGATCGGGATGGGCTATGATATTCATCGCCTGGTGGAAGGCCGGCACCTGGTACTGGGCGGAATCGAGATACCGTTTCCGAAGGGGCTGCTCGGCCATTCGGACGCCGACGTGCTGGTGCATGCGGCCTGCGATGCCATTTTGGGGGCGGCCGGCCTGGGCGATTTGGGGGAACATTTTCCAGACTCAGATCCGAAGTACGCCGGAATCTATAGCCTGGAACTACTGAGGCAGACCGTTTCAATGTTGAGCAAGCATGGCTGGGCGGTACACAATCTGGATGCCACTGTTTTTGCCGAGAAACCAAAGTTGAGCCCTTACAAACAGGCCATGGCCGCAAAATTGGCCATGGCCCTTGAAATCGACCGTCGGGCCGTCAACATCAAGGCTACCACAGCCGAAAAACTGGGTCTGATCGGACAAGAAGAAGCCATGGCCGCAATGTGTATAGTCCTTATAAAATCAAAATAAAATCAAAGTCTCCCTTGAAATGCACACCAAATGATATCAACGGCGCCTAAAAGAGGGGGATCTTTCGATCTGGTATCTGAATTCGTTCCCTGCGGCGATCAGCCCGGCGCCATCGAAGGCCTTTGCCTTGGCCTGGAAAGAGGGATCAGGGACCAGGTCTTGCTTGGGGTTACCGGGTCGGGAAAAACCTTTACCATGGCCCAGGTGATTGCACGAGCCGGCCGTCCGGCCCTGGTGATCGCCCCCAACAAAACCCTGGCCGCCCAGCTCTATACCGAGTTCAAGCAATTTTTCCCGAACAACGCGGTCGAATATTTTGTAAGTTATTATGATTATTATCAACCCGAGGCATATATTCCAACCACCGATACCTATATTCAAAAAGATTCGTCCATCAACGAAATGATCGATAAAATGCGACATTCGGCCACGCGATCGGTATTGTCGAGACGTGATGTGGTGGTGGTTGCAAGTGTATCGTGCATATTCGGCCTGGGAGCCCCGGAAGACTATCTGGACATGCGCCTGGATCTGGAGGTCAACATGGAGATTTCACGCTCCAAGCTGCTCCACCGCCTGGTAAGCATGCACTACCAGCGTAACGACGTCGATTTCTACCGGGGCACTTTCAGGGTTCGCGGCGACCGGATAGAAATCTTCCCCAGCTATGAAGACCAAACGGCCGTCAGAATCGATCTTTTTGGAGACCAGCTGGAAGCAATTTCACAGATAGATCCATTGACGGCCGTGGCGACAAGGCCGCTTGAAAAAATCACCCTCTTTCCAGCCAGCCATTATGTCACCTCCCAGGCTACACGCAGTCGGGCGATTGCCTCTATCGTCGAGGAGATGAAAGAGCGGGTCAACTTTTTCCGCCAACAAAAAAAGTACCTGGAAGCCCAGCGGATAGAAGAAAGAACCAGGTTCGACCTGGAAATGATGCAAGAGATCGGCTATTGCAGCGGGATTGAAAATTATTCGCGTCACTTGACCGGCAGGCGTCCCGGCCAGCCGCCTCCGACCCTCCTGGACTATTTCCCCGATGATTATGTGATGTTCGTGGATGAAAGCCACATCACCATTCCCCAGCTCAGGGCCATGTACCGTGGAGATCGTTCTAGAAAAATGACTTTGGTGGAGTATGGATTCAGATTGCCCTCGGCCCTTGACAATCGCCCCTTGCGATTCGACGAGTGGCGGGCGCGGACAAACCAGGTGATCTATGTCTCGGCCACCCCGTCGGAATGGGAGATGGAAAAGTGCGGGGATGCGCTGGTGGAACAGATAGTACGGCCAACAGGCCTGCTAGATCCCAGGGTAGAGGTCAGGCCGGCACGACGCCAGGTTGATGATCTATATGAGGAGATCAATGGATGCCGCAAAAAGGGCTGCCGGGCCCTGGTAACCACTCTCACAAAGCGGATGGCGGAAGATTTGACCGAATATTACTCTGATCTTGGAATTGCTGTCCGTTATCTGCATTCTGACATAAGCACCCTTGAAAGAATGGATATAATCCGTGAGCTGAGACAAGGAACATTCGATGTCCTGGTGGGCATCAACCTGCTCAGGGAGGGTCTGGATATACCGGAAGTGGCCCTGGTGGCCATTTTGGACGCTGACAAGGAGGGCTTTTTGCGTTCAGCACGGGCGTTGATCCAAACTTTCGGCCGGGCTGCCAGAAATGTTGATGGCAAGGTTATCCTGTATGCCGATCAGGTGACCGATGCCATGCAAAAAGCGATTGATGAAACCGATCGCCGTCGTCAAATCCAGCTGGAATTCAACGCCCGCAACAATGTGACACCCAGGACGATCCAAAAACACATTACGTCCGTTTTTGATCAGGCCTATGACAGGGAAGCGGCCGATACAGAGGCGGAGCAAGATACCTTC
>JALVRI010000512.1 GCA_027031325.1 Desulfobacteraceae bacterium | reverse complement strand
GCCGGCGCCTGCCAGGCCGCCAATGCTCCCGCCCAGTTTGGCGACCAGGCCTCGGCCTTGAAGCATTGGCCGGTGCAGATAAAGCTGGTACCCCCGACGGCCCCCTTCCTGAAGGGTGCCGATCTTCTGGTGGTGGCCGATTGCGTGGCGGTTGCCTATCCCAACCTGCACCGTGATTTTTTGAAGGGCAAGGCGGTGATGATGGGCTGTCCCAAGTTCGATGACGTCAACGAGTATGTTGAAAAGTTTGCCCAAATCTTTGCCGGTGCAGGTATCAACAGTCTTACCGTGGTAGTCATGGAAGTGCCTTGTTGCAGCGGTCTGCCGATGATCGTCAAGAAGGGACTGGAAAAGGCTGAGGTTGATCTGGCGTTGGAAAAGATCGTTATCAGCACCCGCGGTAAAATCATCAAGCAGGACCGGCTCGCCTGAGACGATCCTCTGGATTGCCGGTCGTCCTTGCATCCGGGGTGTGGGGTTGCGCCATAACAGCGACAGCAGAGGGCCCGATGCGGGGCGGCCGGTATGCTTAATAGCAGCGGGGCCAACGACCTATGCATCCAGTTGCGCTTGGAATAGCAGCCAGTGCCCTGGCAGGCCTTGCCACCGGCGTTGGTGCTTTGCCGGCCCTTGTTTTCAAACAAATATCCGATCGCCTGGTCAACGTCATGTTGGGCGCGGCCGCCGGGGTAATGCTGGCGGCGACTTCCTTTTCACTCATCGTTCCGGGAATTGAACACGGCGATAGGCTCTGGCCGGGATGGGGCGTCTGGATTGTAAGCGGCGGCATGTTGGCCGGTGCTGTTTTTCTGGACCGGATAGACAAGTGGCTCCCACACGAGCACTTCGTCATGGGGCACGAAGGGCCGTCCAGCAAGTTAAAAAAGATATGGCTTTTCGTTATTGCCATCACCATTCACAACTTTCCGGAAGGACTGGCAGTAGGGGTCGGATTCGGAACCGGGGACACCGCCGCGGCCACCAGCCTGGCCATTGGAATCGGTATCCAGAACATGCCCGAAGGCTTGGCCGTGGCCCTGCCCTTGCTGGGCCTGGGCTATAGCCGATCAAAGGCGGTTGCCATTGCCACCCTGACCGGACTGGTCGAGCCGGTGGGAGGGTTGCTCGGGGTTGGGGCCGTAACCTTTTTTCATCCCCTCCTACCCCTTGGACTTGCCTTTGCCGCCGGGGCCATGCTTTTTGTGATCAGCGACGAAATCATTCCCGAAACACATTCCAGGGGCAAATCCCGGCCGGCGACATTCGGGGTGATGATCGGCTTCGTGGTTATGATGATCCTGGACAACCTGTTGGGCTAGAAACTGCTTTTCCGGTATCCAACCATCTGCCGGTACAGGCTGGAACGATGGCCCGGGTGGCGGAAGCCGGTGCCGGGCTTTGAGTGGGGTTGCTTGGCTCCATGTTACCTTTGACTTGATTCTTGGTGAGCCGGAGCATATCCTGGGCCTATGTAGGGTATTTCCCCCCCCTTGGGTGAAAGGAGAAGGCAAATGAAAGCGCGGTTTACGATCCTTTGCGAAAATTCGGTAGGGGTGCCTTTCGACGTGATCGGCGAGCATGGTTTTGCCTGTTTTGTGGAGACCCCGGAAGGCAACTACCTCTTTGACACGGGCCAGGGCTACGGTATCGTTCAAAATTCCATGGCCCTTGACAAGGATCTGCGCTCCGTTGCAGCCATAATGATCAGCCATGGCCATTACGATCATACCGGCGGCTTGCCGGCCGTGCTGAAACAGAAAGGGCCGGTGGATGTTTTCGGCCACAAGGATATGTTTGCCCGGCGCATCTGGACAAAGGACGAGACGGTGCGCGATATCGGCATCCCCTTCAGGCGGCCATACCTGGAATCACTGGGAGCCCGTTTCAGGCTGGGAACCGAAATGGTCCAAGTGGGACCTGGAATTTACCTCACGGGTGAGGTGCCGCGCAAAAGCGCCTTTGAAAAGGGTGATGCCAACATGACCCTGATTGCCGAAGACGGTAAGCAGATTCAGCCCGATCCCCTGCGTGACGATCTTTCGTTGCTGGCAGACACGGACAAGGGGCTTGTGGTGGTGCTGGGTTGCGCCCACGCGGGTATGATCAACATTCTCGATTACGCCATCGAGCGGCTCGGCAAGGATCGTATCTTTGCTGTCATCGGTGGCACCCATTTGGGTTTTGCCGACAGCCGCCAGTTCGAAAAGACCCTGGAGGTAATCGAGCGTTACCGAATCGAACGCGTCGGGGTATCACACTGTACGGGTCTTGAAAAGGCCTCCCGGCTGCACGCCAAGCTAGGTGAGCGCTTTTTCTTCGGCAGCGTGGGCGCCGTGCTGGAGGTATAAGCCGGACCAAAACAGATCGCAGGCTGTTTCTGACGTTCAGCTTTCAAAAAGATCCTCCTCAACTTCCCGGTGACCTTTCCCTCATTCTTATTATCCCATTGCCCGTAAAAAAACCGCTCCAGGGGTAAACTTTTTACCCATGCCGTTTGTCATATTCAGCAGAAACGGCTTCCGTCGATTGAGCCACTTTCTCCTGCCGGGCAGGAAGTCTTCAGGTTGCGCTTTTTCGACCAACTCAGTATAAGTGAAATCGGTCAGGTTCCGGACAAACCGGACAGTACCGTCAAGACCCGTCTTTACCTGGCTTTGGGTAAAGTAAAGACGTCGCCTTGGTTGCAGCGGCTGGCGGAGGCGGCCCCATGAGTTTGCAATCGGATAAACATCTGGATTACGACGAATTGCTCATGGCAGCGGTGGAAGCAGATGACCTGCCCGCAGCCCGCCGGGAGCATCTCGACCATTGCCTCCAATGTAAAAGACAACTGGAGCGGACCGCCGGCCGCCTGGAAAGTATCGGGCGTCTGGCTGCCCGGCTGGCACCCGATCCGGCCGGGCCCGTCCGAATCCATGCCCGCCGTAAGGTGCGCCGGCCATTTCCTGGTCGGATGAAATCCATGCTGGCCATGGCACTGGTGGCCATGCTGGTTGTCTTCGTCTCGGTGATGTCGAAGCAATTTTTTGGATCCGCCGGCGACCGTTTTGCCGCTACCGGGCAGGTGGGGCGGTTGATTGCCGATGTGAACCGGTTGGTGGACAATCCCCTGCCGACCGGGTACTCTGATCTTGCCTCAGTGGCGGATCCCGTGCCTGCCGGAGACCCAACCGCTTTTATCGTTCCGGAGGTGGGCCGGTCCAAGGATAGTGATTTGATGGAAAATGAAAGGATCGCAGGATGAAAGCCTATCTTGCCTGCCTGGCAGCCGTGCTGGTCGTTTTGACTGCAAATGTCGCCCAGGCAGATGCCGGTGGCCGCTGGTGGCGGATTCCAAGACTGGTTGAGCGGCTGAAGCTGACACCATCCCAGGTGGAGCGGCTGGACAAGGCTTTCCACCGCACGAGGCTCAACATGATCAAGTTGAAAAGCAAGGTGGAAGCCGAGCAGTTCGAATTGGAGTCCTTGATGGAGAGCAAGGATTTCAACCAAGCGGCCGCCATGGAACGCTACCGCAAGCTTGAAAAGGCCCGCACCGAACTTGGTATCGAGCGTTTCCGTTTTTTGATTGAAGTGCGCAAGATCTTGGGACACGAGGCTTTTCAGGAGCTGATGCAGATCAAGCGCGACCGCCCGCAGCGCAAGGCAGCCGGCAAATCAGGATCCCCTTGACCGGGAAGCACAGGCTGAAGGCCTGATTTTACCCTCCACATGAATTCAGCCCAATATCACCCCCCCGTTCAGGGGGTGGTTTGTTAGAGTGCGCCAATGGGCCGGGGTCTGGATGGCCCCTGGCCGTATTGCCCGGCCGGGTGCCTGAAGTGCATAATCCGGGTTGAAAAACTATTACGCCTGGCCACAGCGCGTTGAAATCCTTCTCAAAATGCTAATTTATTACCAATAAACTGCGCTTTTTGGTCGGATTTTGGCTTGTCTGACCTGCGTGACGTTTTTCGACAGCCTGTTAATAGCGCTTGTCGGCGTACTCGACCCAGCCCCCGGCCTGGACCAGGGCGCGCTCGAATTCACCCAGCTCGAAAGAAAATTCCAGGGATTTTTCGCCATCGCTTACCACCAGCCTGCCGGTCTGTGGATCCGCCACAGCCTGGGCAGGTCCGGGGCAAAAGGCGGAAAAGATGGCCTCGATCTGTTCCGGGGCCAGTTCCACGGCCAGCATGCCGCAGTTGAACATGTTCTGGCGGAAGATACGGGCAAAGCCGGATGCAATCACCAGGTCGATTCCGTTGGCTTCCAGTGCCCAGGGTGCATGCTCGCGGCTGGAACCGCAGCCGAAGTTTGCCCGGGTGACGATGACCTGCTTGCCGGCAAGATCGGTTGCCGGGTTGAAACCTTCCAGCTTGAGATCCTCCAGCAGGTAAGGTTTCAGGGCCTGACGGGATATTTCCGTCAGATACTTGGCCGGAATGATTTCATCCGTATTGATATCGGACCTGTCAAGGAACAGGATATTACCGCTGAAGGTTTTCATTTTTCCTCCCGGTACAATTCAGAGTTGGCCAGGTGACCGGCCAAGGCGCTGGCGGCGGCCGTGGCCGGGCTGACAAGGTGAATCATGCCTCCTTTGCCCATGCGACCGTTGAAATTGCGATTTGTGGTGGCGGCGCAGACCTCACCTTCTGCCAGTACGCCGTTGCTCATTCCGAGGCAGGCGCCGCAGGTGGGATTGGTGACACAGGCCCCTGCCTTGAGGAATGTTTCGATGAGCCCTTCTTCCAGGGCGCGGGTGAAAATTTGGGGGGTTGCCGGAGAGACGATCATTCTCACCTTGGGGTTTATTCGCTTGCCGGCAAGGATCCGGGCCGCCACCCTCAGGTCACCGAGCCGGCCGTTGGTGCAGGAGCCCAGGTAAACCTGGTCGATGGGCGTGCCTTCCAGCTCGGCTACCGGCCTGACCTGGTCCGGCTTGTATCCGTAAGTTGCCTGGGGAGACAGGCCCGAGACGTCGTGGGTGATGACCTTATCGTAGGTCGCGTCCGGATCGGGGGCCAAGTGGAGATATTCGCGCAGGGCGGCTTCAGGCGATTCGAATTCCTGCTTTACAAATGGCCACAGGTATTTAACCGTGGTCATGTCGGGGGCGCAGATTCCGCTGGTGGCCCCGGCCTCTACCGCCATGTTGCAAAGGGTCATCCTTTCTTCCATGTCCATTTCGCGGACCACCGGCCCGCCGAATTCGATGACCTTGTCGGTGGCGCCGTTGACCCCGATGCGGCCGATGACCGAAAGGATAACATCCTTGGCAAACACACCGGCCGGCAACCGGCCGGTGATGTCGATCCTGATGGTTTGCGGCTTTTTGAAGGCACAGACTCCCTTGAGAATGCCGACTTCCAGGTCGGTGGTGCCCACCCCGGCGGCAAAGGCCCCGAAGGCGCCATGGGTACAGGTATGGGAGTCGCCCATGATGATGGTGTAGCCGGGGCGGACAAAACCCTGTTCCGGGAAAAGGGCGTGGCAAACCCCGTTGCGGCCGATGTCAAAGAAGTCCCCGATGCCGTGGCGGTGGGCCCAGTCCCTCATGATTTTGCCCTGGGTGGCGGTCTTGGAATCCTTGGCAGGGGTGACGTGATCGATGACGGCCTTGATCCGGGACGGGTCGAAAACCCGGTCCTTGCCCCGGGCCATCAGGTCCATGATGGCCGGGGGGGTGGTGATCTCGTGGCAGAAGACCGCGTCCAGGCGCAGGACGAAGACCTCTTTCGAGGGTTGGTCAACCACGTGGGATGCGAAGATTTTTTCAGCTACTGTCTGTCCCATATCCTTTATTCTCCAAGTTTGGTATTGGCGGGTATTTTGTTGCCGATGGTTGCCTGGCCGGAGTTTTTGCCGCCGCGTTCTATTCGTTGTCGGTCTTGAGGACCGACAGGAAGGCCGACTGGGGAATCATCACCTTGCCCACCATTTTCATTCTTTTTTTACCCTTTTTCTGTTTTTCAAGCAGCTTGCGCTTACGGGTGATGTCTCCCCCGTAACACTTGGCGGTTACATCCTTGCGGTAAGGGTTGACCGTGGAACGGGCGATGATCTTGCCCCCGACGGCCCCCTGGATGGCGATCTTGAACATCTGGCGCGGAATCTCTTCCTTGAGCTTGTCACATGCCAGGCGTGCCCGCTGGTAGGCCCTTTCCTCGTGAACCAGCTGGCTAAGGGCGTCCAGGCGTTCGCCGTTTATCAATATGTCCAGCTTGACCAGTTTGGTGGGGCGGTAGCCGATTATCTCGTAGTCGAAGCTGCCGTAGCCCTGGGTGATGGACTTGAGCCTGTCATAAAAATCGTAGATCACTTCCGAAAGGGGCAGCTCGAAGACCATTTCCAGCCGGTCGGAGGTAAGGTACTGGTAGTTCTTGTTTATTCCGCGCCGATCCAGGCAGAGGGTCATCACCGCGCCCATGTAGCGATCCGGGGTTATGATGGTGGCCTTGATGAAGGGTTCCAGGGCCTGGTCGATGGTAGCCGGATCGGGGTAGAGGGCCGGGTTGTCGATAATGGTTTCGCTTCCGTCGGTCATGATCAGCTTGTAGCGGACGGATGGTACGGTCAGGATCAGGGAAAGACCGTATTCTCTTTCCAGCCTTTCCTGGACCACTTCCAGGTGCAGCAGGCCCAGAAAGCCGCAGCGGAACCCGAATCCCAGGGCGGCCGAGTTGTCCTTTTCGTAAATCAGGGATGCGTCGTTGAGCTTCAGCTTCTCCAAGGCTTCGGCCAATTCTTCGTAGTCGTCCGAGGCCACCGGGTAAATGGATGCAAAGACTACCGGTTTGGCCTGCTTGAACCCGGGCACAGGTGCCTTGCAGGGGCGATCGTGGTCGGTGATGGTGTCGCCGCAGCGGGTATCGGAGACGGTCTTGATACCTGCGATCAGGTAGCCCACCTGGCCGGCGGTAAGCTTCGGCCTGGGGATGCGCTCGATCTGAAATATACCCACCTCTTCCACCTTGTAAGTGGCGTCGTTGGACATGAAGCGGATCTTCTGCCCGGTGGAGATGGTACCGTCGACCACCCGGAAATGAACGATGGTTCCCCGGAAAGGGTCGTAATGGGAGTCGAAGATCAGGGCCCGTAAAGGGGCTTCGGGATCACCGCCAGGCGGGGGAAGTTGGGTGACGATGGCCTCGAGTACATCCTGGATACCGGTGCCCTCCTTGGCCGAGGCCAGGATGGCGCTTTCCGGGTCCAGGCCCAGGTCTTCTTCGATCTGGAGTTGGACCCTCTCGATGTCGGCCGACGGCAGGTCGATCTTGTTTATCACCGGGATTATCTCCAGGTCATGTTCCAGGGCCAGGTAGAGGTTGGCCACGGTCTGGGCCTGGACACCCTGGCTGGCATCTATCAACAGCAAGGCTCCTTCGCACGAAGCCAGGGCCCGGGAGACCTCGTAGGTGAAATCCACATGACCCGGGGTGTCGATCAGGTTCAGGAAATAATCCTGACCGTCACGGGCCGTGTAAGGCAGGCAGACTGTCTGGCTCTTGATGGTGATTCCCCGTTCGCGCTCAATGTCCATGTTGTCCAGTATCTGCTCCTTGAACTGGCGTTCGGAGATGATCCCGGCAAACTGGATCAGGCGGTCAGACAAGGTTGATTTCCCATGATCGATGTGGGCGATGATGCTGAAATTACGTATATGCTCTATTGAATCCATTGTCCTGCCTGGCTTCAGGTCAAAACGAGGTTGACACTCAAGGCTGTTTGGAGTTATATTTTTGTTAAAATTTGCTTTAGTATCAGATTGTTTTGAGCCCTGTCAATGGGCAAACAATAGCCTATCCGGACGGATCGGACAAGCCCAAATGGATGCCAATATTCTCATCGTAGACGACGATACCGCCATTCGTGACGCCATGCACGAATTTATTCAGATGTCCGGATACGTTTCCCATACCGCAGAAAGTGCCGAAGATGCCCTGGGGATTATTGAAGCCCAGCCGATCGATGTCGTGATTACCGATATCTTGCTTCCGGGGATGGACGGGCTGGAACTGACCGATCGGATCAAGCAGACCCATGACATCGATGTGATCGTCATGACCGGCTACAGCGGTGACTACTCCTACGAGGAGGCCATCAGCAAGGGGGCCAGTGACTTTGTTTTCAAGCCGGTCAGGTTCGAAGAGTTGCTCCTGCGGCTGCGACGGGTTTTGAAAGAGCGCCGCCTGACCCAGGAGCGGGTCCACATGCTCGAAAGGCTCAAGCGCCTGTCCATAACCGACGGCCTGACCAACCTCTACAACTCGCGTTATTTCTACAGTCAGCTCAAGGCCGAGGTGGAACGCAGCAACCGTTACAATCATCCCCTGGCCTTGTTGCTGCTGGATATCGATAACTTCAAAAAGTATAACGACAGCTTTGGACACCTGGAGGGTGACAAGGTCCTGGTGCAATTGGGCCAGGTGATCAAATCCTGCCTGCGGGCCATGGATTCGGCCTATCGTTACGGCGGCGAGGAGTTCACCGTGATCCTGCCCGAAACAGAAGGGGCGGAGGCTGCCACGGTTGCCGAACGAATCAGGGCGGCGGTCGAGGAGCTGCGTTTCAATCCGGTCGAAGATGCCCAGGTAACCATAACCGTAAGTGTTGGGGTTACCGAATACATCCGCGGCGAAGAGCTGGCTGTTTTCGTCCAGCGGGCCGACAAGGCCATGTACCAGTCGAAAGACAGCGGCCGCAACAGGGTTTCCTGCCTTTTCAGCAGTCAGCAGGGCTGTGGATTTTGAACCCGGATTTTGCACTTCAAATGCCTACAATAAGCAATTTCATTCCGCCTCGCATCTTCACCAAACTCGCCAGCTGCAAAATCCGGGTTGGAAGATCTATACGACCCTTCTATAACCGTCTGTCAAAGAAAAGCCTCTCCTGCACAATGGTCGGGATTATACCCCCCTTATTGAACGATGACTTTCAGCAGCAAGTCCCCGCGTCCGCCGTCGGGCATGGTTTTGCCCATTCCCTTCAGTCTCAATACCTGGCCCCCACTGACCCCCGGAGGCACGTTGACCCTGATAACACGGCGCTGGAGGCCGCTTCCCGGAACGTTGACCAGTTTGCGGGTACCCACCAGGGCTTCGTAGGGTGAGATGATGATGGTGCCGTAGAGGTTCGGGTCCGCCTCGGCGGCCGTCGGCCGGATGATCTGGAGGCGATGGGTGCGGCGCCTGGCCGTCACCTTGCGCATCCTGTCTGTCATGCCCGTAGATGGCAGGAGCGTGAATACCTTGAGGAAGACCATGCCGAAGACAAACCCGCCCACGTGAGCCCACCAGGCCACGCCACTGATGGCGCCATGGCTGCCTGCGGCATTGAGGAGCTGGAGCACAAACCACAACCCCAGGAAAAAGTAGGCCGGGATCTCCACGAACCAGGGAAAGATGAAAATCGGAATCAGGGTCAGAATCCGGGCGTTGGGGTAGAGCAGGAAATAGGCACCCATGACCCCCGCGATGGCACCGCTGGCTCCAATGGTCGGTACGTTGGAATGGGGGTTTACCAGCAGGTGTGAAAAACCGGACGTCAGGCCGCATAGCAGGTAAAATACAAGGTAGCGCAGCGGTCCCAGGTGGTCTTCCACGTTGTCACCGAAAATATACAATGACCACATGTTGCCCAGCAGGTGCAGGAAACCGCCGTGCAGGAACATGAAAGAAAGGAATGAAAATGCCTGCTGGCCGAAGGAAAAATAGGCTGCCAGGTGATCGACGGTATAGCGGGCCGGCACAAGCCCGTAAATATAGAGTGCCCGGTCCAGGTCGGGGCCAAGGGCAAGCTCATACATGAAGACCAATACGTTGATCCCGATCAGGGCCGTATTGACCACCGGGACGTTCCTGGAAGGGGTAGTGTCACGAATGGGTATCATCGGCTTTCCCGTTTGTCATGGCCGACAGAATTGTCAAGCCGTCTGGATTTCC
>JALVRI010000511.1 GCA_027031325.1 Desulfobacteraceae bacterium | reverse complement strand
CTGGAGGGAGGACGCTTCGCCACCTCCGATTTGAACGACCTGTATCGGCGGGTGATAAACCGCAATAACCGGCTCAAGCGGCTGGTGGATTTAAAGGCGCCGGATATCATCGTGCGCAATGAAAAACGCATGCTCCAGGAGTCGGTGGACGTCCTGTTCGACAACGGCCGCCACGGGCGGGTGATAACCGGCACCAACAAGCGACCCCTGAAATCCCTTAGCGATACCCTGAAGGGCAAGCAGGGCCGTTTCCGCCAGAACCTGCTTGGAAAACGGGTCGATTACTCCGGCCGTACGGTCATTACCGTGGGTCCGAACCTTCGGTTGCACCAGTGCGGGCTGCCCAAGAAGATGGCCCTCGAATTGTTCAAGCCTTTTATTTACTATCGCCTTGAGCAAAAGGGACTGGTTTCGACCGTCAAGAGCGCCAAGAAGATGGTGGAAAAGGAAGTTCCCGAGGTTTGGGATACCCTCGACGAAGTGGTCAAGGAGTACCCGGTGATGCTGAATCGGGCCCCGACTTTGCATCGGCTTGGCATCCAGGCCTTTGAGCCGATACTGATCGAAGGCAAGGCCATTCAGCTCCATCCGCTGGTATGTACGGCCTTCAACGCCGATTTCGATGGTGACCAGATGGCTGTTCATATCCCCCTCTCGGTGGAGTCACAGATTGAGACCAGGGTCTTGATGTTGTCGTCGAACAACATCCTGTCGCCGGCAAACGGCAGCCCAATAATAGTGCCCAGCCAGGACATAGTCTTGGGCACTTACTACATGACCCGGGCCATCGACGGACGCAAAGGCGAAGGCAAGGTCTTCGCCAACCTGGAAGAAGTCCGCAGTGCCTATGACAGCCGCCAGGTGGACATGCACGCCAAGATTACCGTCAGGATTGACGGCAAACGTCACGAAACCACCGTCGGCCGGATCCTGCTTTGGGAAATCATGCCCAAGGACAATCTCATGGGCCTGAGACACCTGATGGTGACCGAACAGGAACTGGCCGGGCAATTGCAGGCAAAAGCCGCCGCCGGAGAAGATTTCATTGCCCTGGTAAAGGAGCATTCCGTTAGCCCTGACAAAGATCTGGAAGGCAATATCGGCCTGTTGCGCAAGGATGAGTTCAAGCGCATTTATAATGCCGAGGATCAGATAATAGATGAGCTTTACGGTTTGGAGGAGGGCCAGGTCAGCGGTGTTATTAGCGATGACCAGGGTTTCCACATTTTCCAGGTGGTCGAAAAAAGGCTCGAGATACCCTTTGAAGCGGTTAACAAGGTAATGGACAAGGGTGCCCTGCGGGAATTGATAGACTTTGCCTACCGTAACCTGGGTCCCAAGGCGACGGTAATCCTTTCAGACCGTTTGAAAGATACGGGGTACAAGTATTCCACAAAGGGCGGCCTGTCGATTTCCATTGACGACATGATCATTCCGGATGCCAAGTGGGAGATCATCAAGGAGGCCGAGCAAAAGGTGGCCGAGATAGCCCGGCAGTACAATGAGGGCCTTATTACCCAGGGGGAAAAATACAACAAGGTTGTCGATATCTGGGCCAAGGCTACCGATGATGTGGCCAACGAAATGATGGAGGCCATGAAGAGCGCACCGGTGTTGGACGAAAACGGCAATCCGGTCCTGGACAAAGACGGCCGGCCTCTGGTTGCCGAAAGCTTGAACCCGATTTACATGATGGCCGATTCCGGTGCCCGCGGCAGCAAGGACCAAATGCGCCAGCTGGCCGGGATGCGCGGCCTGATGGCCAAGCCTTCGGGCGAGATCATCGAAACTCCCATCCAGGCCAATTTCCGAGAGGGTCTTTCGGTTTTGCAATACTTCATTTCAACCCACGGCGCCCGCAAGGGACTTGCCGATACGGCCTTGAAAACGGCCAACTCCGGGTACCTCACCCGCCGCCTGGCCGATGTGGCCCAGGACTGTACCATCACCGAGGTGGACTGCGGTACCATGGCCGGAGTGGAAGTCGAACCGCTAATCGAGGGCGGTGAGGTAATCCAGCAGCTTGGAGAGCGGATCCTGGGCCGCCATGCCCTCGAGGACATTCTCGATCCCTTTACCGACAAGGTCCTTATCAGGGCCGGAGAGGAGATTGATGAACAAGGTGTCCAGTTGATCGAAGATGCCGGGATAACAAAGGTAAAGATCAGGTCGGTCCTGACCTGCCAGACCAAGTACGGTGTTTGCGCCACCTGCTACGGACGGGACCTGGCTCATGGCAATCGGGTCGAAATCGGGCAGACCATTGGAATCCTGGCCGCCCAGTCCATCGGTGAACCAGGGACCCAGTTGACCATGCGGACTTTCCATATCGGTGGGACCGCCAGCCGGAGGGTCGAGCAGGCCGACATCAGGGCCCGTACCGAGGGTACCGTCAAGTTTGTAGATCTGAAAGTTGTCAAGAGCGCCGAGAACCATCTGGTGGTGATGAACAGGCGGGGCGGCGAGTTCGCCATTATCGGCAAGGCCGGCCGGGAGCGGGAGCGTTTTCCGGTCATATATGGTGCCCACATCCTGGTTACAGACGGGCAGAAGGTCAAACCGGGTGACCTTTTGGCCAGATGGGATCCTTTCACCACACCGATCATCACCGAGGTCGACGGGGTGGTCAAGTTCGGGGATCTTATTCCGGGAAGAACTCTCCAGGAAAAGGTGGACCCGGTGACCGGAAAAGCGATCCGGACAGTCATGGAGTCCAAGACTGCCGAGGAACGCCCGCGGATATCGATCAAGGGTCCTGACAACAAGACCGCCAAGCTACCGGGTGGTTCCGGGTATGCCCGCTATCCTCTGCCGGTGGAAGCAATCCTGATGGTGGAAGAAGGGGACGAGGTAAGGGCCGGTGATGTTATTGCCAAGCTGCCCAGGGCTACCACCAAGACCAAGGACATCACAGGTGGTCTGCCGAGGGTGGCCGAATTGTTCGAAGTCCGTAAACCCAAAGAAGTTGCGGTGCTTAGTGAAATTGACGGCTACGTGAGCATCAGCAAGGCAACGCGTAAGGGGAAGCAGAAAATAACAATCACTCCGGCCGACGTGGGTGAGAAGCGGGAGTACCTGATTCCGCGTGGCAAGCATATCAACGTCTATGACGGTGATTATGTCAAGGCCGGCGAACCCTTGGTTGGAGGAGCCGCCATCCCCCAGGATATACTCCGTATCAAGGGCGAGGTGGCCCTGGCCCGCTATTTGGTCGATGAAGTCCAGGAAGTCTACCGGCTCCAGGGCGTACGCATTAACGACAAGCACATTGAGGTTATCGTGCGCCAGATGATGCGCAGGGTCAAGGTCATAGATACCGGCGACACCGATTTTATCGCCGAAGAACAGGTCGACAAGATCACCTT